>JBFHFI010000010.1:0-22948 GCA_041583675.1 Butyrivibrio sp.
CTCCAGCAAGTCCTCTTTGGACTCTATTCTGGCCATTCAATGTATATTCAAGAGCGACTCCTCTTCTAGGGAATAATTTTTCATTTGGAAATCCCGCTTGCATAATAGCATCTATTACCGATAATTTATTATTGTCATAAAGCTTAATCTTCTCTCCATTTACAATAACAAAAATAAAATTATTCTTTTGATTGTAATAATTAATACAAATACCAATTGGTGTTACATACAACGGATCTTTTTTAATATTCCTAATTTGGAATTCTATATTAGAAAGAACCTCTTTACCCCGTAAAGCGACACGTTCTTCTGATACCCCCAATTGTTTTGCAAGAGCCTTTGTATATCCAGGGATTTTACCACCCCCGCCAACCACAAATACTGCACTTACAGGCTTTCCTCCATTTAATTCCATAATTTTATCCGCTGCTTGAATTGCAATTCTATCTGTAATAGGTGTTGTAATTTCAAGAATTTCCTCAGGCAAGATTGTTTGCTTTATACCCATAATATCTTTAAATACAATGTTTTTACGTTTTCCCGCACCTATTTTAATTTTTTCCGCTTGTCCAAAATCCACAAGATATTTTCTAGCAATTATTTCTGATATTTCATCCCCAGCTGAAGGAATCATACCATAAGCAATAATACTACCATCTTTTGTAATACAAATATCAGAAGTTCCAGCACCAACATCTACTAATGCAATATTCAAAAGTCTATATTGTTCCGGAATTGCTACATTCATAGCTGCAATTGGTTCCAAGGTTAGATTCACAACTTCCAATCCTGCATTTTCCACTGAAGAGTATAAACCATCCACAACTTCTTCAGGTAAAAAGGTCGACAAAAGATCCACTGCAATATTGGAAGCTTTGTGTCCCTCTAAATTCCCAATTTCAAAATCATTTAAATAAAATTTCACTGGTGTATATCCAACACAGTAAAAATTAATATCCTTTTCTGATTCATTAATTTTACGATGTGCTTGCTCAACACCAGCCAATTCCAATGCATAGATATGTTCACTATTAATTTTTGTATCTTCTTCTAAATTTAGAGTTGCATGCACTGTTATTGTTCTTAAAACACGACCAGCAGCGGCAATACAAACCTGATGTAATGGTTTATCGATCTTTGATTCTAATTTATTCTTAATCCAAATGATTTCTTGTGCAACTTTTCCAATATCATGAACTTGTCCATCCATCATTGCTCTGGTATCATGCTCTTTGGTCTCCATTGCAATTACATGAAATCCATTGTTATCCATATATCCAACTGTTCCAACAATACTTCTAGTTCCAATATCCAAACCAAACACAAATTGTTCCGGGCATTTCACAATTTCTGACATTCTATTCCTCCGTCCAAAAAATCTATTAAACATTATATCATAATGGATTATATTCATCTAGTTTATTTTCCAACTGCTGTTGTGTATATTCCAAATCTATACTTGTATCTATAATAAAATTTGAATATTTACGAAACTCACTCGCTTGCATTTGATTCTCAAATATTCCATGAATTTTCTCCAATGAATATTCTCGATCCTTTGTAAGTCGATAGATTCTTTCTTCTTCGCTTGCATATACATACCAAATTTCATCACAAATCAAATCGTATTTATTTTCTAGAAGCAAAGCTGCTTCAATAAAAACAAATGAACTTTTATTGTTTTGTTTTTCAATATCTATTAAATTTAATATATTTTGTTTGACAATTGGATGAATTTTATCTTCCCATTTTTTTTTAGTTCTAGGATCACTAAAAATCTTTTTTCCAATATAATTTGTATTAATTGACCCATCCAAAAGATAAGTTTCTTCCCCAAATAATTGTTCCATATATTGTCTTACATCTTTATTTGTTAGCATCAACTGTTTCGCCACATCATCTGCTTTAATTATAAGACAATCACACAATTTTTGTAACATTTCTAATATTGTGGATTTACCAGCTCCAACTCCACCCGTTATACCAATTACTTTCATTATTTCGCCTCAAACCAATTATATCCTTTGTGTGTATCTATCACTAATGGTACTTTTAATTCAGCAGCATTACACATTTCTTGTTGAAGAATTTCACGTACTATCTCTTCTTCATTTGGTGCTGTTTCAATTAATAATTCATCATGTATTTGAAGTATTAATTGGGACTTTAGGTTTTTTTCTTTTAATTTTTTATATACTCGAATCATTGCAATTTTAATAATATCCGCCGCCGTTCCCTGAAGCGGAGAATTCATTGCAATTCTTTCACCAAATTGTCTTTGCATAAAATTACTAGAAGATAATTCAGGAATTGGTCTTTTTCGTCCTAAAATTGTTTCTGCATAACCATTATTTTTTGCATTCTCCACAAGTTCATTTAAATATTTTTTTATAGAAGGATAAGTTTCAAAATAATCTTCAATATATTTTTTTGCTTGTTTTGTTGTAATCCCCAAATCCCTACTTAATCCAAAAGAACTAATTCCATAGATAATCCCAAAATTAACTGCTTTTGCATTACTTCTTTGTGTTCCTGTAACCTCTTCTAAAGGTGTATGAAACACTTTAGAGGCTGTGATTCTATGAATATCACTATCTTCATTATAGGCTTCGATTAATGTATCATCACCGGACATATGTGCTAATAATCTTAGCTCAATTTGAGAGTAATCAGAATCAATAAAAATATAATCTTTTTTGGGTATAAATACTTTACGAATTTTCCTTCCAATTTCCATACGAATTGGTATATTTTGTAAATTAGGTTCTGTACTACTTAATCTTCCTGTTGCTGTAATTGTTTGATTAAATGTCCCATGAATTCTATGGTCACTTTCAATATAATCTGCAAGTCCATCTGCATAAGTAGATTTTAATTTACTTAAAGTCCTGTATTCTAAAATATCATTTACAAAAGGAAATTCCACTGCCAGTTTTTCTAAAACATCCGCCGAGGTTGAATAACCTGTTTTTGTTTTCTTTCCACTTGGCAACTGCATTTTCACAAACAAAATTTCTCCTAATTGCTTTGGTGAATTTATATTAAAATCTTCTCCAGCCGCTTTATGTATTCGAATTTCTAATTCTGATATTTTTTCTTGCAACTCATCCCCATATTCTTTAAGTGCTTTTTGATTGATTTCAATTCCTTGAATTTCCATACTTCTCAACACAAAAATAATTGGTAGTTCTATTACTTTATAAACATTCTCCATTTTCAATTCTAATAATTTATTATACATATCATGAAACGCCTGTAATGCAACATTGGATTCCATACAATATATTTTCATTAATAATTCTGGCTCTGTTTCTGATATTTTTTTAATTGATTTTTTTTCCATAATTTCAGACTTGGATTGATATGAGATTCCTAGATACTCTTGTGCAATATCATTATAAAAATAATTACTTTTCAAAGCATTAATTAAATAGCCTATAATCGCTAAATCATCAATATTAGTCTGAATATCAGTTGCCAAATAATCTAATTGATTTTTTAAATTAATCGTAGAAATATTACAATTTTTCCCCAGTTCTATTAATTTATTTTTTAAATATTCTTCACTAATAAAACCACAGCAAGATATAAACACATTCGTCTGATCATAACTAATTGCTACACCATACAAAACTTCTGCATCATGAGCAATGGCCACACCAATTCTACTAAATTTATTACATTTATTAAAAGTCTCTTCTGCGGAAGAAAAATCTTGTATATAATCAAATTTTAATTCATTATTTATCGGATTTGTAATACTTTTATCAAATTTTTTCAAAAGTGCTTTTAATTCTAATCGGGAAAATAATTCATATGCTTCTTGTGTAAAAAGATCTTCAATATGCGCATTTTCTATATCATATGTAATTGGAACTTTTGTATCTATTGTTGCAAGTACTTTACTTAAAACAGCTTGCTCATAAAATTCTTCAAGATTCTTTTTTGCTCTTGGAGGTTTAATCTCATCTATATGATTATAAGCTTCTTCAATACTCGTGAATTTTTCTATAATTGCTGTTGCTGTTTTTTCTCCAATTCCTGGAACCCCTGGAATATTATCTGAAGTATCACCCATTAAGGCTTTTAAATCAATAAACTCAATCGGTGTAACTCCATATTTTTCAAAAACATCTTTCGGATAATATGTTTCTATCATTGTTTTACCTTTGCTAGTTTTAGGTAATCTAATCTTGATATTCTCATCCGCCAATTGTAACAAATCTCGATCTCCTGATAAAATAGATACATGAAATCCTTCTGCTTGACTATTTTTTGCAATTGTTCCAATAATATCATCTGCTTCATATCCTTCTAATGAAACAAAAGGAATTCCCATTGCCTTTAATGCTTCTTTTACCAAAGGTACTTGTTGATGTAATTCTTCAGGCATTGGCTTTCTAGTTCCTTTATAACCATCGAATATTTTATGTCTAAATGTAGGTGCTTTTAAATCAAAAGCTACTTGAATATAATCTGCTGATTCTTCCTCTAATGCTTTTAACATAATATTAATAAATCCAAAAACAGCATTGGTTGGTAATCCTTGATAGTTTGTAAGTGGTGGAACTCCATAAAATGCTCTATTTATTATACTAAAGCCATCAATTAAAAGTAAATTTTTCATTTTTAATACCATCCTTATATCAAAAATCGGAATACATAGAAAATAAGAGCACCTATAATAGATGTGTTTGCTATTATTTGTATAAAAATATATACAGAATTTTTGATTTTTAAATTTTTATATCTTTTTTTTAACTGTGAAATATTATCTTCTAATTCTCCAATAAAATTCATAGAAGTATTAGAATCATCATCACTTAATCCATATTTTAGTACATAGTAGATTTCAAGTTCATCATAACAATCATGACAATTTTCAACATGATCTATAACCTCACGTAATTGACTATCAGATATATTTTTTATGATAATATCAGGAATCAGTAGTTGAAATTCGGAACAATTCATATTTGTCCTCCTATCTCTGCCATTTATTTATTATACAATGAAAACTCATAAAAAAAAAGCACAAAACCCCCATTAATAGGAAAGCTCCGTGCTCAATAATGCGGATGGTGGGACTTGAACCCACACGATGTCACCACCGGCAGATTTTGAGTCTGCTGCGTCTGCCATTCCGCCACATCCGCGTGCTTGTATATACTATCACAGAAATATTTTAAAATCAAGAATAATTTTATTTTTTTTCTGATAATATAAACACTAGATTCTATTTTCAATTTCTATACAACTATAGATATCTATGGCCCTATTTACGAATAAATACTATTTCCCCCAAAAATTATTTTTTTTCAAATCTTGATATTCACAATATGCCTTTTCTAATATTTGTCTTTCATTAGAAAATTTCAACAAATGAATTGCTTCATGATATTTATAATATCCTGAATCTTCAAAATATTCCTCTTTTTGTGGTTTACTATAATAACTATCTGCTTTCATCAAATACCAATGTACCTGTTTTACAACCAATTCATTTGATACTGTGAAATTATATTGGCTTTTATCAATATATTTAAGAATACGAGCATTCACCCCTGCTTCTTCACTCACTTCTCTTAATGCAGTTTCCGTATGTTCTTCTCCCTTTTCAACAGTACCTTTTGGAAGAACCCATCCTTCATACTTGTTTTTAAAATTTTTATATAATAAAAGTATCTTACCTCGAAATATTACCACACCCCCACAGCTTGTTGCTTCTATCATCGCAATTCCTCCTGTATGGTATGTCCAATTTTACTAAAATTAGTATACAATGATTTTACATAGATATCAACCAAAAATATTCTCTTCCTTAAATAAAACAAATATTTTCAAGTATTTTTATACTTTTCAAAAAGACACTTTTTGAATTGGTTGTGCTTAAAAAACCCATAATAAATTTAATAATCCACCTCAGCATAATAGGTATCATATATAACCTTAGCCACTTCTGCCGCTGAAGTTTGTCTTTGTACTCCCCCTTCAAGTACAACTGCAACTACAATTTCAGGTTCCTCAATTGGAGAATAACTAATAAACAAAGAATGTTCATATCCCTCTGTTCCATACTGTGCTGTACCTGATTTACCAGCCACTGTATATTGGCTTTCTCCAAAGAGCCAAGTAAAACTAGTATCAATAACAGCTTCCATGTGCGTTTGCAGTACAGAGGCTTCTTCTTTTGTAATTAAAGATTTAAATTCATTCTGTTCAAAGGACTTTACTATATTCCCATCTACACTTTCAATATAGTCCACTAAATATGGAGTCATTAACACTCCATCATTTGCAATTGCGCTGCCAATAAGCGCTAAATGCATGGGCGTAATTAACGTTTCTCCCTGTCCAAATGCAGTTTGGGCGATATCCCATTCCGAATCCCCTTTTTCAAGTACAAATTGACTTTGATTGTATTCCAAGGTAATTGGTAAATTGGAATTAAATAATAAATCTTCTGCTGTTTTTTTATAA
Source organism: Butyrivibrio sp. (assembly GCA_041583675.1). GTDB lineage: Bacteria > Bacillota > Clostridia > Lachnospirales > Lachnospiraceae > Eshraghiella. The sequence goes on from JBFHFI010000010.1 coordinate 6,481, forward strand.
GACTCTATGTCCAATGTTAATCCCATGGTAATAAAAGAACCATTACATGAATTTGCAAAGGATAATAAAGTATCTTGTACTCCATGTGCTATATTATGGCTACATCCAATAGATAATCCATCTGATAATTCATAAGCTCCATCACAATTATAGGTGTAATCTTGATAAGTATCTGGGTTCTCCCTAATATATTCTAATAATGTCACTATTTTAAAAGTAGATCCCGGTGGATACAATCCCTGTGTTGCTCGATCTAACAACACTGAGCTTCCATCATCATTACTTATAATTGTTGTCCAGTCTTCCGTTAACGTATTTGGATTAAAGTCTGGTTTAGATACCAAGGTTAATAATTTACCTGTTGATGGTTCTAGAATAATAACAGCTCCTATATTATCTCCTAATGCATTATATGCAGCATTCTGAAGAGAATAATTTAAAGTTGTTATAACGTTATCTCCCGGATTTTTCTCTCCTGTTAAATCATTTGTAATTTGATCAAGCATATTTATATTAGAAGTAAGCATATAATATGCTGCCGAACTTTCAATTCCAAATCCTCCATTATCCAAATACCCAACAACATGAGCAAATAGATTTGAATAAGGATAATTACGAGTTTCCGTACCATCATCATTGATCTGTGTTTCAGCAAGAATCTCTCCATCTGCTGAATAAATAGACCCCCTTGTTATCTTTTCACTTAAAATATACTGTCTTTTATTATACGTATTGTTTATTACATCATCTGCTTCTACCACATTAAAATATATAATATATCCAATTAATCCCAATATCATCATTAAAAATATATATGTAGATACTAAAATACTTTTATTAGAATTATATCTATTTTTCATATTCTTCATTCTCCTTTACCAATATAAACACAGCTTGTATCACTGCAAACATTAACAAAGAACATAATATAGAACTTCCTCCATAGCTTACAAACGGAAGTGTAACTCCTGTGGAAGGAATAAATTTGGTGACTCCACCAATAGTAAGAAAACATTGAAACATATAGAGTGTTGATAATCCAGCTGCTAATAATTTATAAAATATATCCTGACTCTTGGTTGCTATTTTCATAATTCCAATAAATGAACTAAAACAAATTAAAATAATACAAATAGAAAAAATAATTCCAAATTCTTCTGCAATAGCAGAAAAAACAAAGTCTTTTTCAACCACTGGTATTTTTGTTGGTAAACCCTGATAAAAGCCAATTCCAAACCAATCTCCCGTTCCTATCGCAAATAAAGACTGTGTTATTTGATATCCCTTTCCATCAATAATTGACCAAGGATCAATCCACGCAATTACCCTTGCTTGCACATGCGAAAATAATTGATATGCCGCAACCGAAGCTCCTATTCCTGCAATAATACCCATTGCAAAATATCTTATTTTTCCCGTACTAATATATAACATTGTTATATATACGATAAAAAATATTAATGCAGCTCCTAAATCTGTAGAGGCTACCAATATCATAACGTGGATTGCTGCCAAAATTCCTGAAACAACTATATTTTTAAAGATTTTAGGTTTGGATAATATTGCTGCCAAAAAGATCACATAAATAATTTTAACAAATTCTGAGGTTTGAAAAGAATATCCCATAATAGAAATAGATAAATTTGCACCATAACTTGTATTTCCAATAATCAAAGTGATTGCAAGAGACATAATTCCTAAAATCGCAATTGTATATCTTTGCGACATTATAAATTTACGCCTTCTCATAATTGCAGGGATAAAGAAAGAAAACAAAGTTCCAATTATAACAATTAAAAATTGTTTAAAAGCATTACTTTGGGATAATCTTTCTACCATAATAAAACCCATAGCAATCATAAAAGCCATATTATTTACAACAAGTCTTGAACTAGCTGGATATATAATATAATAAAGCATAATAAGTAATATTAAATACATAAATTCAAGTGTAAAAAAAATCATAGTATTCAAACTTGGATCCTTATAAATAATAACACTAAAACAAATGATAAAAATAAGCATCATATATATATTCTGCGCAATATATTTTCTATTTAAATTTTTTTTATTTCTGGTACTACTAATACTAAAACAAGTATAAGTATAAAATAATATTAAAAAAGTCAAAATATATTTTGATAAATTTATTAAAACAATTGCCATTTACTCAACCCCTCTATTATAATGCCCCCTTGTAAAATGTTTAGGGATTACAACTTCTGAATTATTATTTTTTTGTATTTTAATTAAAGATTCAATAATTTCAACTGTATCTTCCTGTGTTTCATCCGTAAAATTCAAGCCAAAAAAATCGCAATTAATTTCATTTAATTGCTGTATTTTATCTATTAAATAATTGGGGACACTATTGTAGATTATATTATAACAATAATTACACGCTGTCACTACAAACATTTTTGCATGTGTCCTATCTTCTAAATAAGCGGTTGACGATATTGGATAATGACAACTTTTAACTGTTTTATCTATACAATTTGATGTAATCATATTCGGTATTTTACCATATATAATTAATTCATTTTTCCCAACTTCCAAATGTTTTAATTCATTTTTATTTAATTCTACTGGTAATGTTAATTCCGAGACTCCACAATCAAACAATACTTTTCCAGCCAAATTATTCATACTGTAAATATTATAATCCGCCATATATTTCCCTTTAAACTGATACTCCTCTAGTATTGTAATTTGTCCCAAATTTCGAATCAAACAACCATCCATGCCAATTGGTACTACTTGATTCAAAAACTGTTCCAATACTTTTTGTTTTGATAATCTGGAAATTCTAGGCATCGCAAAATACAATTCAATTTTTTGACTGGTACATATTTTACGAAGCTGTACCATCTGTTCCACTGTAATAAATTCACATTCCAATATAAGTCTTTGTATAGAACATGTTGTTGCTCCAAAAGCTTGATCAAAAGTTAAAGCTCTTACTGAAATTTGTTTTTGAGTTGATTTTTCAACTTTAAATTCATATTCCATTGGATTTGTAGAATCTCTTTGAAATTTTTTCAATAAAGACTCTGTAAATTGTTCCAATCCATTTCTTCTTAAATCATTTAAAACCTTATTCGGAATAAATATATTCTCATCAATAGTTATTTCTAAATTCTGCCATTCATAAGGTGTGTTTCCTAGTTTTGAAAGTTGTTTTACAATATCTTTTTCTAACATAGGTTTATTAATTGCAGTTAAAACCTCTCCCTCAGAAACTGTAATACTAGTTTCACTATTGGAATCAGATATGGTGAGTATAGCTGGTTTATTTTTCAAAATTATTACATTTCCATTAATTTTTTTCTTTGTTTGATAATCCACATATTTTTGTTTGATTTTTTCTTGATAGTTTTTTTTATCAATTAAGGATTTATTACTTTTTTCAGAATCAGCTATCATTTCTTTTGAATTATGTTGTATATAATATCCTTTGGTCACACCTCCACGATCAAACAACATTAATAAATGCTGTGCATCTTCTTTTGAAATTTTATAATGATTCCCCTGTGTTTCTTGATAGATGTCAAGATATTTTCTATAAATAGAAGTAATGCCCGCTGCATATTCAGCGCTTTTCATGCGACCCTCAATTTTTAATGAATACACACCTGCCTTTAATATTTCAGGTAAAATTTCCAATGTAGATAAATCTTTTAAGCTTAATAAGCAAGCATTCTTGTCTTCGTATTTATAATTTAATCTACAAGGTTGTGCACATCTACCTCTATTTCCACTTCTTCCACCAATAAAACTACTCATTAAACATTGTCCTGAATAAGAATAACACAATGCACCATGGACAAAAGTTTCAATTTCTAAATTCGTTGTATTATGAATTTTTTTTATTTCATCAAGAGATAATTCTCTAGCCGGAACAATTCGTGTTAAATTTAAAAACTTAGATTGTAATTTACTTGCATAATATTCGTCCGTAACTGTCATTTGCGTACTTGCATGTAAATCCATTCCTGGAAACTGTTGATTTAAAAATTCCATTACTCCTAAATCTTGAACAATCACTGCATCCAGTCCTGCACGATAAAAAGGATCTATATAATGATATAGCTCATTAAATATCTCATTGTTTTTTAATAATGTATTTACGGTCAAATATATTTGTTTGTTATGTATATGTGCATATTCAATTGCTTCAAGCAATTCCAGCGAACTTAAATTACCGGCATACGCCCTTGCTCCAAAAGAATCTCCTGCTAAATATACTGCATCTGCCCCTGCTTGTATTACACTCTTAAAAGTCTGAAAAGAGCCTGCTGGTGCTAATAATTCACTTTTATTTTTCATTAATCATACTCCTATATACAAAATAAATGGGTCTTTCGATATATATTACACATCAATACTACGTATTGCTATATAATTTAAATCCGGTTATAAACATCAACCAAATATATCGAAACACCCATATGCTAACTTTATTCATTATCTAGTTCTGATTGCATCTTAACTATACTGACCTGTGATTCATTAAGTTCTTTTTTTAATTCCTTAATTTCCTGATTCGCAGAATCTAATTTAATCTGTAAAGATATTAGTTCGTGTTTTAAGTCATAAGTTTCTTTATCTTTATGTTCCATATCATTTTCTAATTCATCTGCAACTTTTTTTGCCTTGAAATAATCGTCAGCAATGTTAAGATTAATCATAGTTGATTGTATTTCTAAGGTCTGACGACGAAAACTATCAGATTTTTTAAAGTCAACCAGTTTACCATTAATATATCCGGCAACTTTTTGTAAATATTCTTCACTTTCATAGCCGCTTAAGGTATACACCTTACCGCCAATAACTACTTGGGTTTCGTTTTTTGCTGACAATGCTTTCACTCCTCACAGATATATTATAGTTATACTGAACACATTGTAACATAATAAATTAATTTTGGGTATAGTCTATCCCAAAATGTTTATAACAATACTCTGTTACAACTCTTCCTCTGGGTGTCCTATTTATAAATCCATTAAATATCAAATAAGGTTCATATACATCCTCTAAAGTACTGGCATCCTCTCCTAAAGAAGCTGATAATGTATCCAGCCCCACTGGACCTCCATTATATTTTTCCATCATTGTATTTAATATATTTCTATCATTTTTATCCAAGCCTTCTTTATCAACTTCTAATAAATTCAATGCATATTCTGCCACTTCTTTTGTTATAAAACCATCATATTTCACCTGTGCAAAATCTCTAACTCTTTTTAATAATCTATTTGCCAGTCTAGGAGTTCCTCTTGATCTTCTAGCTAATTCATATGCACCTTTTTCATCTATTGGTGCATCCAAAACCTTCGCTGACCTAACAATAATTTCTTTTAATTCATCCACTGTATAATATTCAAGCTTATCAATTACACCAAATCTATCTCGTAAAGGTGCTGATAATAGACCCGCTCTTGTTGTCGCCCCAATTAGTGTAAAATGAGGCAATTCCAATCTAATAGATCTCGCAGTCTGTCCTTTTCCAATCATAATATCTATTGCACAATCTTCCATTGCTGGATAAAGAACTTCTTCCACTTGTCTATTCAATCTATGAATTTCATCGACAAAAAGAATATCATTTTCTTGTAAATTATTTAATATTGCAGCCATATCTCCTGGTCTCTCAATTGCAGGACCTGAAGTTATCTTAATATGAACATCCATTTCATTTGCAATAATGCCGGCCAATGTCGTCTTACCAAGACCCGGAGGTCCATAAAACAAACAATGATCCAATGCTTCTCCTCTATTTTTAGCTGCTTTCATAAATATTTTTAAATTTTCTTTTAACTTTGTTTGTCCTATATAGGAATCCAAATCATCAGGTCTTAAATTCTTTTCTATTTTAAGATCTTCAGAAATAAATTCTGTTGTAATAATGCGTTTATCCATCATTTCCACCTATTCATTTATAAAAAAGCAAGCTGTTTTAAAGCTGTTTTCAATAGTTCTTCACTATTCATATTTTCATGGTCTAAAACTGATCTTGTAGCTTTCATAGATTCTGTGTAAGAATAACCTAATGATACCAAAGCCTGTACTGCTTCATCTAAAGACCCTGAAATCACAGAATCTTTTTCCACACTATGAATCGACCCTACATCTTCGATATGTAATTTATCTTTTAATTCTATAATTAATTTTTGTGCCGTTTTTGCTCCAACACCCGGTGCCGATTGAATTAATTTCACATTATCCGTTAATACCGCAACCCTTAAATCATCTGGAGTCATTACAGAAAGAATATTCAAAGCACCTTTAGGACCAATTCCATTCACTTTAATTAAAAGTTTAAATACATCCAAATCATCCCTTGTAATAAACCCATACAAATCCAATGCATCTTCTTTTACATTTTGAAAGGTATAGATTTTTAATGTTTCTCCTATTTCAGGAAGCATATTCATCATAGATTCAGGCATCATTATTTCATATCCAACACCATAACTCTCTATTACAATTGAATGACTTAGTTTCTCACAAAATTCTCCATTGATATATGTAATCATTTTTATCCCAATCCTTTTTTAATAAATTAAGTTTATCATAGGTGAACATTTGTTTGCAATATTTTTATTTTTTTAAAAAGAATTCCGCCTAAAATTCCAATAATAATACCCGTTATAACACCACTAACCATTAAATATGGATAATACAATGCAATATGTATATTATCTAAAATTAAAATTGCAACTATAATTTGTCCTAAATTATGTGCAACGCTTCCAATAATGCTAACTCCAATTATTGAAAATCTTTTTGTTTTTTTTGCAATTACCATAGCAAAAAAACTTAAAATAGCCCCTGCACTACTAAAAATAATACTATATAAATTTCCAAACAAAAATCCAACAAGCAATATTCTCATAATATTAATTCCAATTGCAGGCTTTGTTCCCAAAGAATATAATATCCAAACGATAACAATATTTGCCAATCCCAATTTCATTCCTATAACAGGCATTGGAATTGGAATTAATGATTCTATATAACTAACAACCAATGCTAGACTAACAAACATTCCGTAAAAAGCAACTTCTGATTGCATTAATTTATTTTGATTCATTGTATCCCTTTCAGTTATTGTGCAATATCATCATATTTTGATTGTGAAACCTCAGATCCTGTTATTGTTACAAACAATTCATTGGGAAGACAAATAATAGTTTCCCCTACTTGAGATATTTTACCTGTTTTTTCACACAAATGGTCTTTACAGGACGCATCTGAAATATAAGCACTTCCATCTTCTATTACTAAAATATTATATCCATAATAAGTTCTAAATTCAAATTCCCCATCTTCATCCAGAGGATAATACCCTACAACTTCATCCCCTTGTTGCACTTTTACAAATTTTCCATTATTTTGAAAAATAAAGTGAAACATTATAAATAAGCACAGCGCTGCTAAAAGCAACACTGCACCTAGAATAAAATCATTTTTATGAGATATAAATAATTTTTTTAGGACATTTTTCTGCACATTTACCACATCCAGTACATTTATTATAGTCGATAATTGGTAGATTATCTTTCATTACAATTGCATCGAATTCACATTGTTTTTCACAAATTCCACATCCTATACAACCTACAGAACAGACATCCATAACTGCTTTCCCTTTTTCATGAGAAGAACACATTACATGTGCAACTCCTTTAATGGGTCTAAGCTCAATTAAGTTTTTAGGACATTCTACAATACATTTACCACATGCTTTACAAGCATACTCATCCACAACAGCAACTCCATTAATTACATGAATTGCATCGAATTCGCAAACATTAACACATGATCCGTATCCGAGACATCCTTCGCTACATGATTTCGAACCCCCGTTAGGAAGTAATGCAGCCATCTTACAATTTTCAACACCTGTATATACATAATCTTGTTTTGCCACATCCTTATTTCCAGAACATTTTACATATGCAGCCATAGGAGTTGATGTTTCTGCAGTAACTCCCATAATTTTTGCAATTTGCTCTGCTGTAGCATCTCCACCTACAGGACATGAATTCACTGGGCTTATTTCACTTACAATTGCATGAGCAAGTCCATCACATCCGGCAAATCCACATGCGCCACAATTATTTCCTGGCAATGCCGCACGTACCGCAACTTCTTTTTCATCTACTTCAACTTTAAATTTTTCTCCAAATATACCTAAAAATAAACCTATTAAAATTCCTGTACCACCTACAATTGCAGCGGCAATTATTATTCCATTCATTTTATATTACCAGCCCTTCTAAATAACTCCTGAAAAACCAATAAATGCTATGGCCATCAATCCAGCGGTTATTAATGTAATTGGCATTCCCGAAAATCCTTCAGGAACGTCATTATATTCATTTCTTTCACGTATTCCTGCCATAATTACAATCGCAATTGTAAATCCTACTGCAGTTCCTATTCCATTTACTACTGAAGTTAATACGCTATAATCTTTTGATACGTTCGTTAATGCTACACCTAATACTGCACAGTTTGTAGTAATCAACGGTAAATAAACACCTAATGCTTTATATAAAGTTGGACTTGATTTTTTTAAAAACATTTCAACAAACTGTACCAAAGCTGCAATTACAAGTATAAATACAATTGTATTTAAATATACAATATCCAAAGGATATAATATATAATTATATATTATACTAGCCAATAGGGATGAAATTGTAATAACAAAGATAACTGCTCCACCCATTCCAGTAGCAGTTTTTATTTTTTTTGAAACACCCAAAAATGGACATAATCCCAAAAATTGACTTAATACTACATTGTTAACAAGTGCAGCACCTATTGCAATTAATAATAAATTACTCATGATTATCCTCCTTTATTTTATAAATTTTTTCCACCACATGAACTATTGCCACAACTAGCACATCCGCCGTCATTACAACTTTCACTAACTGGATTTCCCTTTTTCTTTTTTAATCTATTCATAATTGCAACTTCAAAAGCCAACACGAAAAATGCTCCCGGTGCCATTACAAAAATACTGATTGGTTGAAAACTTGTTGTGTTCGTAGGAATTAAATTCAATCCAAAAACAGTTCCAGCTCCAAGAATTTCACGAAAAGCTCCTAACAATGTTAATGCAAATGTAAATCCAAGTCCCATTCCTATTCCATCAAAAAGAGAAGCGATTGGAGGGTTTTTAGAAGCATATGCTTCAGCTCTACCTAAAATCACACAGTTTACAACAATCAAAGGAATATAAATACCCAACGCAGAATATAATGAAGGTACAAATCCTTGCATTAAAAATTGAACCATTGTTACAAAAGAAGCAACAATAACAATATATGCAGGCATTCTAACTCCATCCGGAATCTTTTTTCTCAAGATTGATATTAATAAATTGGACAACATAAGAACTATCATAGATGCAATACCCATTCCGGCACCATTAATCGCAGATGTTGTAACTGCCAAGGTTGGACACATTCCTAAAGTCATTACAAAAACAGGATTTTCCTTGATAACTCCGTTATTTAGACGTTCTATCATCTTATTCATTAGTCTGCACCTCCTAGTACTTTAAATCCAACAATTGCACCATTAACACCATTAGTTACTGCATTTGTTGTTATGGTTGCACTACTGATTGCATCAATTTCATTTTCTTCTGTTGCACCCGTTTTGGAATAAACAACTTGGTCTGCATTAATTCCAACATATTGTTCCCTAAACCAAGATTCTTTTGCTTTCATACCAAGACCAGCTGTTTCATTAATTACAAGTAATTCTAGACCTGTAATTGTTCCTTCTGTATCAATACCCACTGTCATTTGAATATCTCCACCATAGCCTTCTCCATCTGTATCAGTAATTATATATCCAATTACCGACATATCCTGATCATAAGCTATCGAAATTTCATCAATTGTAACTGCAGTATACCCTGCATCATTTACAGCTTCTTGTATTAAAGTTAAGTCTTCTATTTCTTCATAAGTATCTAGATTACTAAATACACTGTTATATGCGTTAATTTTAACTTTTTCATTTTGTGCTGCAATAGGATCTTTTGTAATTTGATATACAAATCCAAGCAACAATCCTGCCACTAAAGTAATAATAAATAAGGCAATTGTATCTTTAATTATTTTTTTCATTTCACGGCCTCCTTACTCTTTACCACTCCAAATGCTTGAGGAACAGTTATTTTTTCAATTAGAGGCACTAATAAATTACAGAAAATAATAGCATATGAAACACCTTCTGCTGAATTACCAAATATACGAAATACACCTGTTAATATACCAAGACTTGCTCCAAATAATATTTTTCCTTTTGCCGTAACTGGTGATGTAACATAGTCTGTGGCCATAAAAAAAGCTCCTAAGATAAGTCCGCCTCCACAAATTTGAGCTGCTAAAAAGGAAAGATCTAAACCATGTCCTCCAAATAATAGTATAAACAAAGCAAAAACTCCAATATAAGTAAGAGGTATTGTTATTGTAATTACTTTTCTTATTAACAAATATATTGCTCCAATAAGCAATGCAATTACTGAGGTTTCTCCGATTACGCCTGAAATATTACCAATAAACATATTTGTAATGTTTACAGATTCCCCACTTTTTAATAACGCAAGTGGTGTAGCACTAGTAATCCCATCATATGTAAACTGGGTCATTGGACCTGCAAAAGAAATTAACATAAAACATCTTGCTGCTAATGCTGGGTTCATAAAGTTCTGACCAATACCACCAAACAATTGTTTTACTATAATAATTGCAAAAACATTTCCCAATACAATCATCCATATAGGTAATGTAGATGGAAGATTCATTCCCAATAATAATCCAGTTAAAACAGCACTTAAATCCATAATTGTGCTTGTTTTATGCATAAATTTTTCATATAAAAATTCAGATAATACACTTGAAATAATTGAAACTATTAATACAATCGCTGCACGATATCCAAAATTATAAATTCCAAAAATACAAGCAGGTAATAAGGCAATAATAACATCCAACATAATTCTATGTGTTGATGCGCCATTTCTAACATGTGGTGATGATGATACGTTGTATAATTTGCTATCCACCGACTTTTCCTCCTATTTTTTTCTAGCTTCTGTTAGAATTATTTTTTTCATTGACCTAATTGATTGCGTTAAAGGTCTCTTAGCTGGACAAATATAGGAGCAACAACCGCATTCCATACATTCCATGCCATTAAATTTCTTAAAATCATCTTTTTTGTCATGTTCTGACATTACCGTTAACTTCATAGGTAATAAATGTTCTGGACAGGCTTCCGCGCATTTTCCACAACGAATACATGCTGTAACTAAATTATCTGAAACATCATCTTTTTTAAATGCTAAAATTGATGATGTACCTTTTACAACAGGAACATCAACATTAAAAAATGAAAATCCCATCATAGGACCACCAGTAATGATTTTTTCTGGTTCGCAGCTAAATCCACCTGCACCCTCAATCAAAACTTGAAAATTAGTTCCAAGATACACTCGGAAATTTTTTGGTGTTGTAATTGCATCCCCTGTTACGGTTACAATTCTTCTTGTCAAAGGTCTTCCTCTGTAAATTGCTTCATAAATTGAAACGATTGTATCTATGTTATGAACGATACATCCTACATCTGCAGGTAAAAGTTTAGAGTTTAATTTTCTTCCTGTAATAGCATAAATCAAACTTCTCTCTCCACCCTGAGGATATTTTGTTTTTAATTCTTTGATTTGAATTCTTGATTCCTCTTGTGTTAATTCCTTAAGTTGTTTAATTGCTTCTGGCTTGTTATCTTCAATACCAATATAACCTGTGGCATTCGGGAATAAAGAAAGCACAGCTTTTAATCCATCAATAATTTCATGAGGATGTTCAATCATTCGCCTATAATCTGAAGTCAGATATGGTTCACATTCTGCTCCATTTACAATAATAGAATCAATTTTTTCTGGATTTTTAGGACTCAATTTTACATTTGTAGGGAAACCAGCTCCTCCCATACCCACAATTCCTGCTTCTTCAATAATTCCAATAATTTGTTCCTTGGTCATATCTTCAAATTTTGACTCATGTAATAATGGCGCAAATTCGTATAGGTCATCATTTTCAATTACTATGGATTCAACCTTTCCTCCTGTTGCAACTAATCTTGGTTGTATTGATTTCACAACTCCTGAAATAGAAGAATATATATTTGCGGATATAAATCCATTCTTCTCTCCTATTTTCTGACACGCTAGCACTCGGTCTCCTACTGCCACAATTGCTTTTGCTGGTGCTCCGATATGCTGTGATAATGGAAACACTAATTCCTTTCCTGGTAAGATCTCTTCAATACGAGAATCTTTGGATAATTCTTTTCCATCTTGTGGATGCGTTCCACCTTTAAACGTTAAAACACCCAAATTATTCACTTCCTTCTGTTTAAATTTAATTGTATTTCACAAAACATCTTTTTCTATTGTAAATCTTTTCATAAAATAATGCTATCTTTTTTCACAAAAAGACTATATTTTTTAACATAAATATGTATAATGAAGATAGAATTATTCTTAAGGTATTATAGGAGGATTTATGAAAGAACTAACAAATTTACAATTTAATGATATTAAAGTTTCTCCTTTGGTGCAATATAAACCTGAGGAAATTCTTTTTTTTGATATTGAAACCACAGGTTTTTCCCCTATGGAGACTGTTTTATATCTAATTGGATGTGTATACAGAACAGGGGATCATTATACGGTAAAACAATGGTTTGCCAATGAAACCACAAGTGAAAAAGAAATCATCTCCACTTTTATAAATTTCACACAAAATTTCAAAGCTTTGGTTCATTATAATGGAAATGGATTTGATATTCCCTATCTTATTAAAAAATGTGATTTTTATAATATTAATTATGATTTTTCCCATCTTGAAAGTATTGATATTTATAAACAAATACAACCTATAAAACGAATATTTAAAACCGAAAATCTCAAACAAAAAACTATGGAACTTTTTATGAATGTTTCTAGAGTTGATACCTATAGCGGTGGAGATTTAATCACTATATATCATAATTATTTAAAAACCCAAAATCCAGATTCTGAAAAACTATTACTACTTCACAATTATGATGATATTATTGGAATGACTCAACTTTTTCCAATTATAAATTATACTAGTTTAATCAATGAAGATTTTGATATTTCAAATATTTTTCTCCAAGAAAGTTTGTCTATTTCTGGACTTGAGCAAAAAAATCTAATTATTGAATGTGTACTTCCTGTTCAAGTTCCTAAGACCATCTCCTATGGGAATGACTATTATTATTTTATTGTAAGCAATAATGTTTTAAAAATTAATATAAAAGTTTACACAAAAGAGCTTAAATACTTTTACCAAAATTATCATGACTACTACTACCTACCCAAAGAAGACAAAGCCATTCATAAAAGTGTTGCATTTTATGTTGACAAGAATTTTCGAACAAAGGCAAAAGCCGGTACTTGCTATGGAAAAAAATCAGGATTATTTTTACCTCAATTCAAAGAACTATTTTCTCCATTTTTCAAAATAGATTATCACGATTCTATTTCATATTTTGAATATTCAGAAGATTTCTCAGAAAATCTATTAGATGTTAAAAAATATATTATTCATATTATTCATACTTTATTAAAAATCAAGTAATAAAAAAAACAGTTCAATTTAAAATTAAAATTGAACTGTTTTTTTTATTTTTTTTGATAAAAGAATGACTTTGGTGAATCAAAGTTCAAATCTTTATAATTTGTAATTTGTTCCGTACTTCCTACAAACAATATACCTTCTTTCGTTAAAGCCTTATTAAAATTTGTATAAACTTCAGTTTTGGCTTCTTCTGTAAAATATATTAATACATTTCTACAAACTATCATATGATAATTGCTAGGATAGGAATCTTTCAATAAATTATGTTTCTTAAATTCAACACATTTTTTAATATCATTAGATATCTGATACGCTGAATCTGATACTTTTGTAAAATATTTCGATTTAAATTCTTCTGGAAGTCCATTTAAACTAGATCCTTTATAAATGCCCATTTTAGCTTTATCAAGAACCTGATCATCAATATCAGTTGCCAGAATCTTAATTTGATTCAACGGTAAAAATTTTGATAATAACATAACCAAAGAATATGGCTCATCTCCTGTTGAACAAGCGGCACTCCATATTTTAACACCATGTCCAAACTTACTTATAAGCAAAGGTATCATTTTTTTCTCTAGATAATCCCATTGTTCTGGATTTCTATAAAACTCTGAAACATTAATCGTTAAATATGTAACAAACTCATCCATTAAATCTGCACTTTTTTTAATTGCTTGCACAAACTCTGTATATTGGGTAAATCCATGTTTACCAATAAGTGTATCTATGCGACGTTTCATTTGTCTTTCTTTATAGGAACTCAAGTCAATTTTAGTTAACGCAAAAATATCCGATTTAAACTTCTCATAATCGTCCGTCATAGAAAAATCCTCCTCTGCCTACGATTAATTTGAATAATTATCATCTGAATCGTAAGATTCATCATATTGCTCATAATCATCTGGAATTAATGCTTTAATACTAAGACTGATTTTTCTGTCATCAACATTAATATCAACAACTTTAGCTTCAATCTCTTCTCCAATTTTAAGAACATCTGAAGGTTTACCAATATGTTCTCTTGAAATTTGTGATACATGTAATAATGCATCTACTCCAACTTCAAGTTCCACAAAAGCTCCAAAATCAGTCATTCTTGCTACTCTACCATATACAATATTTCCTACTGCATATTTTTGGTCTGCATCAATCCATGGATTCTGATCGTCAAATTTAAGACTCAACGCAATTTTTTCTCCATTAATTTCTTTCACAAATGCAGTTACCTGATCTCCAGCTTTAAATCTCTTTTTAGGATTCTCTGCTCTTCCCCATGAAATCTCAGATACATGTAAAAGACCATCAACTCCACCTAAATCAATAAATACACCAAAATCAGTTACATTTTTCACAATTCCGTCTACAACAGAACCTTCACTAATTCTAGCTAAAACTTCTTTTTTAAGAATCGCTTTTTCAGCTACAATAAGCTGTTTACGATTTCCTATAATACGTCTTTTCTTAGGATTGAATTCTGTAATTACAAATTCAATTTCTTTTCCTGCATATTTTGTAAGGTCTTTTTCATATGCATCTGAAACAAGACTAGCTGGAATAAAGACTTTTGTTTCTTCTATTATAACACTCAATCCACCATCTAGTACCTGTGTAACTTTGGCTTTCAAAACTTCTCCATTTTCAAAAGCAGCCTCTAATACTTTGCTACCCATTTCTGCTGCAAGTTTCTTAAATGAAAGTGAAACAAAACCTTCACCATCATTCACTTTAAGAACTTTAGCTTGAAGTTCGTCACCTTCTTTTACTACAGTTCGAAGATCTAGACCGTTGGTGCTTGTATATTCATTACGAGTGATAATACCATCAGCTTTATAACCAATGTTAAGAACTATTTCATCTTCCTTAACCGCGATAACCTTACCGTCAACGACCTCCCCTGTATGTATTGTTTTTAATGATTCTTCCAATAATTGTTCAAAACTTAACTCTGACATCTCGTTTGAACCTCCTCAATAATATTATTTGGGGTAGATGCCCCGGCCGTTATACCAATTTTATCCAAACCATTTAGTTTGGTAAAATCCATATCTGCAGCTGTTTGAATGTAATATGTGTTTATACATTCTTTTCTACAAATTTCATAAAGCTTCTGTGTATTCGAACTATGTTTATCTCCAATTACAATCATAGCATCAACCTTTTTCGATATCTCCTCTGCTTCTGCTTGTCTAACTTCAGTAGCATTGCAAATTGTATTCAAAACATCAACAATATGATAACTGTTTTTGCGGAAAATTTCAACTAATTCTTGAAACTTCTTAAAATTAAATGTAGTTTGTGAGACAATACATAGCTTTTTTTGATTTTTTGATGTATTTTTCATAAAATCTTCTGCTTGTTCTTGGTTCTCAATTACTATACAATTCTCACCTGCGCAACTCTTTATGCCAATAACTTCAGGATGTTTAGAATCTCCAATGATAACTACATATTTATTTTGTTCTGAAGCTTCCCGAACAATATGATGTATTTTCAAAACAAAGGGACATGTTGCATCTACAATAGTATGCCCTGCTTTTTCTATTATATCATACATTTCCACAGGAACTCCATGTGCACGAATAATAACTGTTCCCGGTTGTGCTTTTATTATATCTTGTTCTGAATTTAATAACTGTATTCCTTTGTTTTGTAAATCTTTTATAACTTCATCATTATGAATAATCGGTCCTAAATTATATACATTTTCATTTCCAACTTCTTGATATACCAAATCAACAGCTCTTTTTACACCAAAACAAAATCCA
>JBFHFI010000011.1:0-22769 GCA_041583675.1 Butyrivibrio sp.
AGATGCAGCAAAGGAAATAATTGCAGATGCATATAGTGCACAAATGATTTTTTATTTGGGAGAAGGATATTATGATAGTGGATCGGATTATTTATATGAGTATGGAGATACATTGAATAGAACAACGATTGAGATTCATACAGAAGAAGATGTTTTATATAGATATGTATATTTATCAAATGAAGATGTAGAAAAGTTGAATTATGAGTTTATGCATGCAGAAGATTATGACTCTTCTAAGAATTATTTGCCTGCAATTGGACCTGAAGGTAATATCTATTTGAACTCAGCATATTATTTATCTCAAAAAGATTTATTGAAATTATATCAAGTATTTGAAGATGATATACAGAATTTGCAGCTGAATGAATCTTATCAAATGGGCCAACGAATAGATACCTTATATTTCTATTCTACGGAAAGTTATGATTTGGACATACTAATTAATGATTCGAAAATATTCTCAAGTTATGTGGATTTGATTAATAGTAATACGGAAGTGATAGATTACCGCGCATATAATGAAATGGATTTAAATCAAATGGAAAATTATGATTTACAATATAATTTTGAAATCTATAATGGAGAAGATCAGTTTTCATCTTGGATTGAAATTTATAATTATGGTGATGATTATGAAATTAAGAATGAAAATGAGAATGAAAATAGTAGAAATCAGTTGGATCAGATTCAAGATATCTTATCAACACATAAGGAATCAGAGATTAATCCGGACGAAATTATATTAAAAGTAAATTATAGTATATACCAGAATAATTATATGAAATCAGAGAAAGGAGGACATATCTATAATTTAACACAGGAAGAATATGAACAAATAAAAGATATTTTCAACTTTGATGATGATGAAATTTAAAAAAAGTTGAAAACTCCCTCTAAAAGGGGGGAGATTATAAGGCGGGAACTTGTTATAATTATATGGTAATCAGATGAAATCGTGTATGTAGTTAGGATTAGCCAAAGGTAGTTTTCTTAGGAGAAAACAAATAGGTTATTTAGGTTGAGACCACTCTTTTATAAGGGTGGTCTTTTTGGGTACTCAAATATTAAAAATATAATACTTAATAATTAAAAGTGTAAACGGAATATTTGAATGTAAAATCAATAAAATGATTAATAAAAGTAATAAAAAGCATAAAAAAACAAAGTTGACTAAAAAGTATTATACATTCATAATTAATTTAAAGCAGAAAAGAAATACATATACCACAAAATAATAACAGCAAGGGGGAGGATAATGAAAACACTCGAAACCAATGACTGGATGCTTCTTAATAGCACAATTTATAAAATTTACACAACTGACCAGGTAAATGAGATGAGAAAGCAATTGTTAGAGCAGTTAAAAATGATTATAGATTTTGACAGTGCGGATTTTTATCTGGCGGCCAATGATGATTCCAATAACCTTGTGGATCAGATTGCTTTGAATTGTGATGATCAAGCATCTTCTCAGTATAATGAATTAGACTATAGTCGAGGAATTATGTATAGCGGAAAAAGTATGGTATACAGAGAGACAGATATTATCTCGGACGAAAAAAGAATTGAAACAGAATATTATAAGAAAGTGTATAAACCGAATAATTGGCATTATGCATTACAGATTATTTTAGGGTATCATAAAGAATTTTTGGGCGTAATTACTTTATATCGTACAATAGGAAAAGACAATTTTGTATATGATGATGTATTTGTTATGGACATGTTAAAAGACCATTTGGCATACAGATTGTTTAAAAGTAGAAATGACCAATCAGGAACAGACAAAATAAGTATTGATGAAGCAACAGAAAAATACGATCTTACAAAAAGAGAAAATGTTGTTTTATTGGCATTGATATCGGGTAAAGACAATCAAACGATTTGTGAAGAATTAAGTATTAGTGTTAATACATTAAAGAAGCATATTCTCAATATATATCGTAAAATGAAAGTAAAAAATAGGGTACAACTATTCAAATTGGTGAGAGAGGAGTAATTATAATTATCAAATAGTATTATGAAGATGGTAATTCAAAATTATTGAAACTCTAATTGTATAATAGTAATATATCCATAATAGCAAAGGGGCTGACCTCAGTAGAGGGCGGCCTTTTTGCTATTTTTTATTGAAAGGGAATTCAATTAAAAAATAAAAATAGAGGAGTGTGTGAAATGAAAGAAATTGATATGATCATTAGACCAGAAAAATTAGAAGAAGTAAAAGCAATCTTGGATGAAGTGAATTGTGGAGGTATGACAATTACAACTGCAATGGGATGTGGAACTCAAAAAGGAGTTACAGGAGAAATTATTAATGAGATCAAGGGATACAAAACAACAATTAATCTTCTTCCTAAAATGAGGGTTATGGTTGTAGTAAAGGATGAAATCGTAGAACCATTAATTATAAAAATAAGAGATAGACTTGCATCTGAACATGTAGGAGATGGTAAAATTTTTGTCCGAAACATTGAAGAAGCAGTAAGAATTAGAACAAATGAAAGAGGAGAAAAAGCACTTTAAAGATTTTCCATCAAATAGAATCAGAGGTGACTAACTTGAGAAAAAAAATTGTAGAACTAACAGGTGTTAATAAAATATATGGAACAAATCATGTTGTAAAAGATTTGAATCTAGTAGTAGAGGAAGGTGAATTTCTTACATTACTTGGTTCATCAGGATGTGGAAAAACAACGACTCTTCGTATGATTGCAGGATTTGAAGAACCATCTTCTGGGTCCATTCAGGTGGAAGGGGTTGCAATTGAAGAAAAAGAGCCTTATGAAAGAGATGTTAACACGGTATTTCAAAGTTATGCGTTATTTCCGCATAAAACAATTTATGAAAATATAGCATATGGATTAAAAATGAAAAAAGTTCCTAAAAAAGAAATTAAAAAACGTGTTTTAGATATGATGGAACTTGTTCAGTTAGAAGGATTTGAGAAAAGATTTCCTAGCCAATTATCAGGAGGCCAAAAACAAAGAGTTGCAATTGCAAGAGCTTTAATTAATCGACCTAAGGTTCTTTTGTTAGATGAACCACTAGGAGCATTGGATTTAAAACTTCGTAAACAAATGCAAATAGAATTAAAAAGACTTCAAAAAAAGTTGAATATAACATTTATCTATGTTACCCATGATCAAGAAGAAGCACTTACTATGAGTGATCGTATTGCAATAATGCATGAAGGGGTTATGGACCAGATCGGACGTCCATTAGATATTTATGAGCACCCTGCTACAAAGTTTGTTGCTACTTTTATTGGAGAAACCAATATATTTGAAGGAACTGTTCAAAAAATACAAGATGAAGATATTACAATTTGTTTTGAAAATGGACAGGTACAAGGAATGGGAACTGGCTTTACGCAAGGGGAATTTATAACCCTTTCGATTCGTCCAGAAAAAATAAAATATTCACTAGAACCAGTAGAGGGATTTGAAGCAGTAGCTACGGTAAAAGATTTTATTTATGTTGGTAATATTGTGAAATGCATTGCAGAGTTGCCTAATGGAGAACAAGTAAAAATATCGAGACTAGCAGGTGAAAATGTACCTTCTTTAGAGGAAAATATTTTCTTGTACTGGGAAAAAGAAGATGCGGTATTAATTCATAATATGGATAATAATTTTTATCAAGCAATAGAAAATGCAGTTTTTGCATAGGGGGGTATAACGATGACAAAACATAAATTTCGGTCACAAACCTTACCTTCAATCACAATGGTTGGACCTGTAACAATTTGGTTATTATTCTTTGTTGCAGCACCACTTATATTTGTATTGATTATGAGTTTTTGTAAAATTGATGAATTCTATAATGTAAGTTATGAATTTACATTAAAGAACTACTTTAGGCTTGTTGATCCAAGTTATATTAAGATCTATGGACAGTCATTGATCATTGCATTCTTAGCAACATTTGTATGTATTATATTGGCATATCCATTTTCTTATATTATTGCAAGAACAAAAAGTAAGAAAAAAAACCTATTGTATATGATGGTAATTATTCCGTTTTGGACAAATTCATTAATTAGAATCTATGGATGGAAAGCAATGCTTGGTAACTCTGGTTGGATTAATGAATTTCTATTACATATACATTTGATAGAAGAGCCAATTGAATTTTTGTACAAACAGGGAACAACGGTTTTTGGTATGATCTATTGTCTGTTTCCTTTTATGGTACTTCCTTTATATACGGCGATTGAGAAATTAGATGGTAATTTATTAGAAGCATCTTCAGATCTTGGTGCAAAAGGACCTACTACATTTATAAATATAATATTACCTTTGACTTCAAGTGGTATTTTTTCTGGGGCAATTATGGTATTTATTCCGTCTTTGGGATATTTCTATGTATCAGAAATTCTTGGAGGTGGAAATTCAGATATGATTGGAAATTTAATTGAAAGACAATTCCAAAGTGGTAATAACTGGCCATTGGGAGCTGCACTTTCCATTATATTAATACTTGTAACACTAATCTTAGTTAAGATTTATCAGAAGGCTGGTGGCGATATGGATAGTTTGGGGGTGTAACCAATGAAAAAAAGGACTAAAAGAAAAATTAAAAAAATAGTAAGTATATCATTTTGTGGATTAATCTATTTGTTTCTATTCTTTCCTATTATATATATCGTTGTAAATTCTTTTAATGCTACAACTTCTAAGCCGTATATGACTTGGAAAGGTTTTTCATTGATGTGGTATGCAAAGTTATTTGAAAATGAGGCCTTAATAGAGGCATTTGCAACAACTATTGAATTGGCGATTATAAGTATGATTTTTTCTACTATTATTGGTACATTAGCAGCAGTTGGTATGTATAAATTTAAATTTAGAGGAAAAACAATAATTGATGGGTTGCTATATATACCCGTTGTTATTCCTGAGATTGTTCTTGGTATTTCTTTATTAACACTATTTGCAAATACAAATATTCCTCGTGGTATGGTTACGTTAGTATTGGCACATGTAACATTTTCAGTTCCATTTGTTATTTTTAATGTAAGAGCAAGGCTATCGGGATATGATATTTCAATTGAAGAAGCAAGTATGGATTTGGGAGCTGGAAGAATTAGAACATTTTTTGAAATTACATTGCCAGTTTTGGCACCTGGAATTGCAGGAGGCGCTTTGTTAGCATTTACGCTATCGATAGATGATGTAATTATTAGTTATTTTGTAAATGGTCAAACCAAGACTTATCCATTAAAAATTATGGAAAGCATTAAGAGTGGAGTGGCGCCAGATGTAAACGCGTTATCTACATTAATTCTAGTAGGTACTACCATGTTAGTTGTGATTACGCAGAGTAATCTGCTTAAAAAAATCAGGGGAAAAGCTTAGAAATTAAAAAGTACCTGAAACATAAGATAAGAAAGAGAGGAAGATTTATGAAAATGAAAAAAATGATGGCATTATTACTTGTAACAGTTCTTGTAATGACAATGTTTGCAGGATGTAGCAGTGGGGATTCTTCAGCAGAGAATGGAGAATTGAATATCTATGTATGGACAGAGTATGTCCCTGAATCTGTAATTGAGAAATTTGAAGAAGAATATGGTATTGAAGTGAATATGTCAACATATTCTAGTAACGAAGATATGCTTGCAAAAGTAAAATCCGAGGCTGAAGGAACTTATGATATTGTTCAACCATCGGATTATATGGTGGCTCAAATGATTTCTCAAGATCTTTTGGAAGAATTAGACAAAGATCAACTAGATAATATATCAAATATTGGAGAGGGTTATCTTAATCCTTCCTATGATCCAGATAATATCTATTCGATGCCTTATTTAGGAGGTGCAGGAGCAATTGCAGTGAATACAGATATGGTGGATTTTGAAATTACTAGTTATGAAGATTTATGGAATCCAGCATTAGAAGGAAGCCTTGTTGTTCTTGATGATTATCGTGCTTTGATTGGAATTACATCAGAAACCTTGGGTTATGATATGAATGAAACTGATCCAGACAAATTGGCAGAAGTAGAAGAGAAATTACTTGAATTAAAAGATAATATTAAATTATATGATTCAGATTCACCAAAATCAGCATTAATTAGTGGGGATGCATCCGTTGGATTTATATGGAGTGCAGAAATAGCGCTTGCAATGGAAGAGGTAGATACCATAGAATGTGTATATCCAACAGAAGGTGCTTATTTATTTATGGATAACTGGGTAATTACAAAAGGTGCAAAAAATTCTGAAAATGCTTTGAAATTTATTAACTTTATGATGGATCCAGAAGTTGCAGAAATGGTTGCAGATGAATTCCCATATATGAATCCAAATGTCACAGCAGTAGAGAATATGGGAGCTGATTTCTCAGAAAATCCAGCGAAAAATCCACCAGAAGAGGCATTACAGATTGGCGCATTTGTAGAGAACTTAGATACGGACACACTTGAAATCTATGATTCAATGTGGACTAAATTAAAAGAGTAGTTAGGAGCGTGCTTAATATGGAAGCAAAAAAGATGTATATTGATGGGGAATGGGTTACTGGAAGTGACTCGAAAACAATGGATATTATCAATCCGGCAACTGGAAAAGTCTTTGCGCAAGTATATGAAAGTAGTATTACAGATACACAGAGAGCAATTGCAGCTGCCAAAAGATCATTTTATGTAACTCGTGAGTGGAGAGATATGGATGCACAATCGCGAAGTGATATTTTGATAGCAATTGCAGAAAAAATACGTGAAAATTTTGAAGAGCTAACTAAGTTGGATACACTTGATAATGGAAAACCTCTTAGAGAATCCGAAGGAGACATTGAAGATGCAATTCATTGCTTCCTATATTATGCAGGACTTATTAAAGCTCCGTATGGTGGGGTCTATGATGTAAATAATGGATTTGGAAAAATGCATAGCTATATGGTTCATGAGCCAGTGGGGGTATGTGCGCAGATTACTCCATGGAATTATCCAATGTTAATGTCTGTATGGAAATTAGCACCGGCACTTGCTGCAGGAAATAGTGTTGTATTTAAACCGAGTCCCAAAGCACCACTTTCAACAATTCGTCTTTTTGAGATTTTTGAAGAATGTGGAATGCCAAAAGGTAGTTGTAATCTTTTGCAAGGAGATGCAGAAGTTGGAACAGAAATGAGCGTTAATACAGATGTAGATATGCTTACATTTACAGGTAGTACACGTGTTGGTCAGTTATTAATGAAAAATGCAGCTGTAAATCTTAAGAAAATAGGTTTGGAATTAGGCGGTAAATCACCTAATATTATTTTTGCAGACGCAGATATGGATGGCGCAGTAGAATGGGCAATGATAGGAATTTTCTTTAATGCTGGACAGGTGTGCTCAGCAGGTTCTAGAATTATTGTAGAACAATCAATACATGATGAATTTGTAGAAAAACTCAAGAAAAAAGCAGAAGCAATGACCATGGGAGATCCAATGAAGAATCCAGATATTGGACCTGTAATTACAGAAAAAGATATGGAAAAAGTACTTGGTTATATTAAAATAGGAGTTGAAGAAGGTGCAACCTTGGTATGTGGTGGAAAAAGATATACTGAGGGAGATTGTCAGGATGGATATTTTGTTCTTCCAACTATTTTTGATAATTGTACTTCTGACATGAGAATTGTAAAAGAAGAAATCTTTGGACCTGTTGTAACAGTGCAGACTTTTGAGACTGAGGAGCAAGCGCTTGCTATGGCCAATGATACAGATTATGGATTAGCAGGAGCTGTATTTACATCAGATCTAACGCGTGCACATAGAGTTGTATCAGAGATTCGAGCAGGTATTACATGGATCAATTGTTATAATCCAACATTTAATGAAGCCCCTTGGGGAGGATATAAAATGAGTGGTATTGGAAGAGAACTTGGTGTACAAGGATTAGAAGAATATCAAGAAATCAAACAAATTAATATTAATTTAACTCCAGGTGTTGTTGGCTGGTATGAAAATTAATTTTTAGATGTAAAACAACCTTCTTTGTAATATGGAGGTTGTTTTATTATGTAAAAAGATACATATTTAAGGCGGATAAAATAAGTAGGTGATTCCCTAAAAAAATCCCCAAAATTAATCATATTTTTTAATATATATTAATATATAAGATTCATATAGATAAATTTTTTAATATATATAACCTTTTATAAGTATTTTAGAGATAAAAATAAGCATATAAATGGTTAGGAAGATGGATTGTAAAGAATAGTACAAAGGTATATGATGAATTCATAACAGCGACGGAGCTACAGGGTAACCCTTTGGCTTCGTTTTCTTTTTATAGATGAATAACCATCTATAATGAATAAGCTTTTTACAAAACAAAAGATACAATAGGAGGTTTTATTATGAGTTTTAAACAAGTAAGCGAAGATTTAGAAAAGGTGATTGGATATATTAATACAGATAGTCCAGATGCCGAGATGCAGAAACAGATGACAGAGGAGACAGTTGATTATTTTAACAATTATGTTAGTCCTGGATGGCTTCAATATCGTAAAAGTGTATCTACCAATTCAGCAATGCTTGAGTGGAAAGATCATGAATCTATTGTTGAAGGAATTAATGGAGAAGAGTTTATTGATTGCTTAGGTGGTTTTGGTATCTATACATGTGGACATCGTAATCCTGAAATTCTAGAAACTGTGAAAGCGCAGCTAGATCATCAGGCACTTCATTCACAGGAATTACTTGATCCTTTGAGAGGATACTTAGCAAAGGCGGTTGCTGATATTACACCAGGAGATCTTCAGTATTGTTTTTTTACAAATGGTGGAGCAGAGGCTGTAGAAATGGCATTAAAGCTTGCAAGAATTGCAACAGGTGGAAGATGGTATATTTCAACAACTGGAGCTTTTCATGGTAAAACAATGGGAGCAATCTCAATGGGTGGAAAAAATACATATCGTGTTCCATATATTCCTATGGTACAGCAAGTACAACATGTTGAATATGGTAATGCGGCAGATGCAAGAAAAGCAATTAGCAATCTTGTAGCTGTAGGAGAAAAAGTTGCGGCAATGATTGTTGAGCCAATTCAAGGCGAAGCAGGAGTTATTGTTCCTCCAGCAGGATATTTAAAAGAGCTTCGTGAAATCTGTGATGAATTTGGAGTTGCATTGATTTTTGATGAGATTCAGACAGGTATGGGAAGAACAGGCGCAATGTTTAGATGTGAGACAGAAGAAGTTACACCTGATATTTTAACATATGGAAAAGCTTTTGGTGGTGGAGTAATGCCAATTACAGGAATTATCTGTAAACCAAAAATGTGGACAGATGAACTTGTCGATAATCCTTGGTTACTTGGATCTCCTACTTTTGGTGGTAATCCAGTATGTTGTTCAGCAGCATTAGCAACAATTAAATATATGATAGATAATGATGTTCCAGGACAGTGCGCAAGTAAAGGTGAGATTTTAAAAGCTGGACTTGAGAGCTTAAAAGTAAAATATCCAGAAGTAATAGATGATGTTAGAGGAGTAGGACTTATGCTTGCAGTTGAGTTTAAAAACTCAGAGATGGGATATGCAGTTGCAAAAGGAATGTTTTCACGTCATGTTATTACAGCAGGAACTCTTGTTAATGCAAAATGTGTTCGATTTGAACCAGCAGCAGTTATAACAGAGGATCAGATAGCACAAGTAATTCAAAGAATGGATGAAGCCCTTGCGGATACAAAAGCTGAATTTTCAGTATAAAAAGTAGAATAATTTTATAGAAGAACAACTTAAGCCGCAGACTTGTTCTGCGGTTTAAGCTATAATAAATTATAAAGAAAACATATTGAAAGATTAAAAGAAAGAAGGATAAAGATATGTTAAGAGATTCATTACCTGAGATAATTACAGGATCAGTTCCTGGTCCAAAAGCAAAAGCGCTAATTGATAGAAGAGATGCAGCAATACCTAAAGCATTATGTGGGACAACTTACCCAATTTGTATTAATAAAGGAGAAGGTGCAATGGTGGAAGATCTAGATGGTAATAAATTTCTAGATTGGATTGGTGGTGTAGGTGTATTAAATATTGGATACACAAGACCAGAAGTTGTGGAAGCGGTCAAAGAGCAAGCAGATCGTTATTTTCATACTATTTTCAATGTAATTACTCATGAAGGGTATGTGGAACTCGCTGAAAAATTTAATCAAACAATCCCTTGTATAGGAGATGTGAAAAAGACATATTTTGCGAATTCAGGAGCAGAAGCAGATGAAAATGCAATTAAAGTTGCCAAAGCATTTACCAAAAGACAGAATGTAATATGTTTTTCAGGAGGATTTCATGGTAGAACGAATTTAACCATGGCTTTAACAGCAAAAAAAGCTTATGCTCTTGGAATGGGACCATTTCCAGCAGGAGTATATCGTGCAGAATATCCTTATTTATATAGAGCTCCAAAAGGATATACAAGGGAAGAAGCAATTCAATATTACATTGATGGGATAGAAAGAATTTTTGATGAAGCGACACCTGCATCCGATGTAGCGTGTATGATTATAGAACCTATTCAAGGAGAAGGTGGATTTGTACCTGCGCCAATAGAATGGGTAAAAGCGGTAAGAGCAATTTGTGATATGCATGGAATTCTTATGATTGCAGATGAAGTTCAGTGTGGTAATTGTAGAACAGGAAGATATTTTGCTTCCGAATATTGGGCAGAAGCAGGGGCAGCACCGGATATTGTAGCTACGGCAAAATCTATGGGAGCTGGCGTTCCAATTAGTGCAATTACAGCAAGACAGGAGATTATGGATTCTGTAATACCTGGAACAATAGGAGGAACTTATTGTGGAAATCCACTTGCTTGTGCAGCAGCATTGAAAAATATGGAAATTATGAAAGCAGAAGATTTTTCATCCAAAGCTTTGCATATATCTGAGAAAATTAAAACAAAATATCTAGAACTTATGGAACAATACTCTGTGATTGGAGATGTGCGTGGATTAGGTGCAATGATTGGAATTGAATTTGTAAAAGATAAGGTATCCAAACAGCCATATCCAGAGTTGGTAACTAAAATGGTAGAAAATGCATTGCAGATGGGTCTCTTAATTGAGAATGCAGGAACTTATGGAAATGTTATTCGATTTTTAGCTCCTTTAGTTATTACAGATGAACAAATTGAAAAAGGACTTGAAATCTTTGAGAAATCCCTTATACTGTCTATAAACGAACTAGAATAGAAATTTAGGAGGACATTATGCAATTTAATTATTTTCTACCAGTGAATCTTGTATTTGGACGTAATAGGGTATCAGAATTAGGTGAAATAACATCTAAGTATGGAAAAAAGGCAATTATCGTAACAGGAAAAGGAAGTACTAAGAAATCGGGACTTCTTGATAGAGCAATTGAATATTTGAAATTAGCAGGTGTTGAATCTGTAGTATATGATAAAGTTTCTCAAAATCCTTTGACAACAACAGCAATTGAAGGTGCTGAATTTGCCAAAGCAAATCAATGCGACGTAGTTGTTGGTATTGGTGGTGGAAGTATTATGGATTGTGCAAAGGGGATCGCCTTTATTGTTGAAAACGAAGGGGATATTAATGATTACATATTTGCAAAGAAAGCAAGTGATGCAGCATTACCTCTTATTTTAGTACCAACGACTTGTGGAACAGGAAGTGAAGGAAATGGATTTGCAGTTCTTACCAATCCAGAAACAGGGGATAAGAAATCTCTTAGATGCAGTGCAATTGTTGCCAAGGCATCAATTATAGATTCTGAATTAATGGAAACAATGCCTCCTCATATTCTAGCATCGGTTGGGTTTGATGCATTTTGTCATTGTATGGAAGCTTATGTTGCTAAGATTGCACAGCCTATGACCGATATTATGGCCTTAGAAGGATTAAGATTGGTAGGAGATCATTTGGTTAAAATATATCAAGGAAATGGAACACCTGAAGATTGGGATGCGATTTCTTTAGCAAGTACAATTGGTGGAATGGTTATTAATACAGCCGGAGTTACTTTAGCACATGGTATGGAACATCCAGCAAGTGGACTAAAAGATCTTGTACATGGAAGAGGACTTGCAGCATTAACTCCAGCAATTGTAGAAATGAGCATTCAAGGAAATCCAGAGAAATTTGCAAAAGTATCTCAAGCCATTGGTGGAACAGATGAAAATGATTGTGCATCTGCAATTAGAACGTTATTAAAAAATCTGGATTTACAAGTTACTCTTTCAGAACAGGGAATTTTAGAGCAAGATATTGATTGGATGACAGAGAATTTCTTTAAAGTATCTATTGGAAATATGAATAATCATCCTATTGAATTAACAGAAGATATGATAAAAGAAATATATAGAAAAGCTTTATAATAAATTCAAATAAAGAATAAAGAAAAAGCAATGAAGCTTCGCTTCATTGCTTTTTGCTTTTGGAGAAGAATATGAAAAAAAAGACAAGAATATCCATTGTTGCAATGCTGTTTGCTAGTATGATTTGGGGACTGTCATTTGTAGTTGTTAAAGATACTTTGGATTATATAACTCCTATTTGGCAATTGGCAATACGTTTGTCAATTGCCAGTATACCGGCTTTGATTATTGCTATTATTCAGTTGAAAAAATGGAATAAAAAAATTCTGGAAAAAGCAATTGTATTGGGAATTATATTTTTTCTAGCACTGTTTGTACAAAATCTGGGGATGAATTTAATTGCTGCATCTAAATCAGCATTTTTAACAGAAAGTTATGTAGCATTTGTGCCGATTATAGAAATGTTGATTTTAAGAAGAAAAGTGAAAAGTAAAAGATTAATTGCTGCAATTGTATGTATGAGTGGGGTTGCATTGTTAACATTAGAAAATGGATTTGTTCTAGAAGCAGGAGATATATTGGTATTATTATGCGGTGTTGCATATGCTATTCATTTATTATATATTGATTACAGTGAAGATATGAATCCGGTGCTTATGCATATAGGGCAGGTTTTAGTGGCAACAGTATTATCTTTGATTGCAGCTATTTTGTTAGAGCCAATTCCGGAAACTATCGAAATGAGATGTACAATTGGTTTATTATATTGTGGTATTTTTGAATTATTTATAGGATTCTTTTTACAATTAATAGGTCAAAGAAATATAGGATCTTCTTTAGCAGGAATTTTACTTTCTATGGAAAGTATTTTTGCGGCAGTATTTGCGCTAATATTTTTACATGAAAATATGAATGCATCTATGATAGGAGGAAGTATTTTAATTGTTGGAGCAGCATTAATTAACGGATTACAGGAGGAACCTTATGAGAAAAGTAAAAGTGGCAGCAACTCAGATGGAGTGCAATTGGAATAGAGAATCCAATATTGCCAATGGAGAACGTCTTGTTAGAGAAGCAGCTGGACAGGGCGCAAATATTATATTATTACAAGAGCTTTTTGAAACACCTTATTTTTGTCAGCAACAGAATTCCGAATATTTTTCTCTTGCACATTCAGTACAAGAGAATCCAGCAATCAAACATTTTTCGGAACTTGCAAAAGAATTACAAGTGGTTATACCAATTAGTTTTTTTGAAAAAGCTAGAAATAGTTTTTTTAATAGTGTTGCGATTATCGACGCAGATGGAAGTATGTTAGGAATTTATCGAAAAACACATATACCAGATGGTCTTCCTTATGCAGAAAAATTTTATTTCACACCTGGGGATACAGGTTTTAAAGTATGGAAGACACGTTATGGAACAATTGGAGTTGGAATATGTTGGGATCAATGGTTTCCGGAATGTGCTAGAAGCATGGCTTTATTAGGAGCAGAGATTTTATTGTATCCAACGGCAATTGGTTCTGAACAAGATCCTAAAGTGGATTCAAAAAATCATTGGCAAAAATGTATGCAGGGTCATGCAGCTGCTAATATTATGCCTGTTATGGCATCTAATCGTATAGGAACAGAAGAAGATGGAACTTCTATGACATTTTATGGTTCTTCATTTATAACAGATGAACATGGAGAGATATTAGTAGAAGCAGACAGATCTACAGAATCAGTGATATGCGCAGAATTTGATTTGGATGAGATTGAAAAACAAAGAATTGAATGGTATGTATTTCGCGATAGGCGTCCGGAAATGTATCGCGGATTACTTTCTTATTAGGAGGGTTTATGGCAAGAATAGTAACAGGGAATACACCTAAGAAAGATGGATATAGAATGCCAGGTGAATTTGAAGAGCAGGAAAGAATCTGGATGATTTGGCCTGAAAGACAGAATACTTGGAGAGAAAATGGAATCCCAGCGCAGGAAGCTTTTACAAATGTTGCAAAAGCAATCTTAGAATTTGAAAAAGTAAGTGTATTGGTATCAATAGAGCAGTATGGAAATTGTAGGAAAATGTTACCTAAAGAAATAGAGTTGGTATTAATAGATAGTGATGATGCTTGGTGTAGAGATAGTGGACCAACTTTTTTGAAAAATTCAAAAGGAAAAATACGAGCTTGTGATTGGGGGTTTAATGCCTGGGGAGGAAAATATGATGGATTATATGATTCTTGGGAAAAGGACGCTTTGGTTGCATCACAAATTTGTGATTATATTGGAGTGGATTATTATAAAACACCTAAATTTATCTTAGAAGGTGGATCTATTCACGTAGACGGGGAAGGAACCGTTATTACAACAGAGATGTGCCTTTTGAGTAGGGGGCGTAATCCTCATATGAATAAACAACAGATTGAAAATATGTTAAAAGAATATTTGAATTGTGAAAAAGTAATATGGGTTCCTGAGGGTATTGACCCACAAGAGACAAATGGACATATAGATGATGTAGCAGCTTATGTACGTCCGGGAGAAGTGGTATGTATCTATACAGAAGATATAAATCATCCTTTTTATAAAGCAGCGAAAAAAGCCTATGAAACTTTATCAGAATCAGTGGATGCAAAATCAAGAAAATTAAAGGTGCATAAATTATGTTGTACCAG
This sequence comes from Butyrivibrio sp., assembly GCA_041583675.1. GTDB lineage: Bacteria > Bacillota > Clostridia > Lachnospirales > Lachnospiraceae > Eshraghiella. The sequence continues at coordinate 14,945 of JBFHFI010000011.1, forward strand.
AGATGATGTTAGAATTACAGAAGATTTGGAAGTAAATAGTGATCAAGGGGATAGGAAATGTAATGTAGGTGATTTATGTATTGCATCATATGCGAATTTTCTATTGGTAAATGGTGGTGTAATTGTACCTCAATATGGAGATGTAAATGATGCATTAGCAATTCGTCAATTACAAGAAATTTTTCCAGAACGAAAAGTAGTGGGAGTAATGACCAGAGAGATTGTATATGGTGGGGGCAATATACATTGTATTACCCAACAACAACCTTGTACAGGAATAAATACATAGGTAAATTAGTTGAATTAATAAGATGTAGGTGTTAAAATTATTGATTATAATAGGATTGATAAGAGGATATTGTGATTATGTTAGAATTAAAGAACATTTCATATCGAGTTGATGTTGAAGGAGTACCAAAAGACATCATTAAGAATATAAATTTGACAATTGATGAACGATTTACTGCAATTACAGGTCCTAATGGTGGAGGGAAGTCGACCTTAGCCAAGATTATTGCAGGAATTGTACAACCTACGTCAGGAACCATATTATTGGATGGAGAAGATATTACCAATGCCAATATTACAGAACGTGCGAATAAAGGTGTTAGTTTTGCATTTCAACAGCCAGTAAGATTCAAAGGAATTACAGTAAAAGATTTGATTACTCTTGCGGCAGGAGAACCATTAAGTACCGTAGGAGCCTGTGAATATTTATCAGAAGTAGGTTTATGTGCAAGGGATTACATTGATAGAGAAGTAAATGCTAGTTTATCAGGGGGAGAACTTAAGAGAATTGAGATTGCCATGATACTTGCTAGAAGTACTAAATTATCTATTTTTGATGAGCCAGAAGCAGGTATTGATTTATGGAGTTTTAATAATTTAATTGAAGTATTTAAAAAAATGCATGCTAAGACCAAGGGATCTATTATTATTATTTCTCATCAAGAGAGAATATTAAATATCGCAGATAAGATTGTTGTAATTGCAGCAGGAGAAGTAGAGCGAATTGGTGGAAATGAAATATTGCCATCTTTGATCAATGGAAATACAGCTGGCGGACATTGTAAATTTTATAAAGGAGAAAAGTAGAGATGGATGAGATACAGAAAACACTTTTAAAAGAGGTGGCCGATCTTCACGAAGTACCCAAAGGAGCATATAATTTCCGTGTGAATGGTCAGGCTGGAGGTAGAAATACCACTGCAAATATTGATATTGTAAGTAAAACAGATCATCCTGGAATTGATATTATTATTAAACCGGGAACCAAAAATGAGAGTGTGCATATACCGGTTGTATTAAGTGATACAGGTCTGCAGGATATGGTTTACAATGATTTTTATATTGGAGAAAACAGTGATGTAACAATTATTGCAGGTTGTGGAATTCACAATGGTGGGGATCAAGCGTCCAGTCATGATGGAATTCATACATTTCATATTGGGAAAAATGCAAAAATCTATTATGTGGAAAAACATTATGGAGATGGAGACGGATTGGGATCTAGAACAATGAATCCGACGACGATTATCGAAATAGATGATGGTGGATATATGGAGATGGATACAGTTCAAATTAAGGGCATTGATTCTACCAAAAGAATAACCAAGGGAACATTATCAGACAATGCAACTTTAATTATTAAAGAAAAAATAATGACACATGGAAAGCAATTTGCAGAAACTGATTTTGCAGTAGAGCTAAATGGGAAGAATTGCAGTACTAATTTAATATCTAGAGCAGTTGCCAAAGATGAATCCACACAGGTATTTTATGCAAAGATGAACGGTAATAATGAATGTACAGGACATTCAGAATGTGATGCTATTATTATGGATCATGCATGTGTACGTGCTATTCCAGAAATTACAGCAAATAGTGTAGATGCTAGTCTGATTCATGAAGCAGCAATTGGAAAAATTGCAGGGGATCAATTGATTAAACTAATGTCTTTGGGTCTTTCTGAAAAACAAGCAGAAGAGCAAATTGTAAATGGATTTTTGAAATAGAAATTAACTTTCAAGAAAAGTAGCTTTATTTTATTAGGATATTTATAACTTTTTCGCTAATTTTCGTGGTTTTACGAAAATTGATTGTATTATGAGTATCTTTTTGATATACTCCGCTTGTTAATATGTTCCTATTATATGGAATCTAAGGGCGTTGGTGAGCTAAACACCAACGCCTTTACGCTTGCAACTTAAATATATTTAAGGTATACTTATACAAATATATTTTGGGAATGATTACTTTTTTCAGGAGGAAAAATGGATAAGTATATAAAAAAAGAACGAAGTTGGGAAGATAAGCCTACAGTATGTAGTTTATGTATGGGTATTCTTCATTATCATAGTCATGGGGAATATATTTGTGAAACTTGTGGTCATATTGAAAGAGATAATTTTGGAAAAGTTTGTCATTATATAGAGGAAAATGGACCGTCACCAGCTATTGTGATTTCAGAAGAAACTGGTGTTACGATTGATAAGATAAATTCATATTTAAAGCAAGGTAGAATTGAGATACCAGAGGGATCTAGCGTGTATATACCATGTGAAAGTTGTGGAAGAGATATTCGTTTTGGTAGATTCTGTCCGGAGTGCGCATTAAGACTTTCGAAGCAAGTTCAAGGAGCCTTTGAAGTAGGGGAGATTCCAAAGCATAAGAGCCAAGGTAATGAGGGGACTATGCATTTTATAGGAAAAGAAGAGATAAAAAATAGAAGAAAAAACAAGTGATATAGGGGGAGAGATTTTGGAAAAATTTGGGGTTAAAATCAAAGGAATAGTAAAACATGGGGAGATGTTTTTAATATTAAATCATTGGTATGATGATAGAATAGAAGATCCTTATCAATGGGAATTTCTAGATACTACCATAGAAGAGGGAGAAAGAGCGGAAACAGCTTGTTTGAGATGTATTCAAGAAAGTACAGGGCTGTCAGCTGAGATTACAGAGATTTCTTATACTTGGACTTATCGATTAGGAGATAGTAGATATATGGGAATTGCCTTTGTATGTGAAGCATCTGATATTATGATTATGTTATCAGAAGAACTTCATGATTATAAATGGGTAACCAAACAAGAAATTGAGGAATATGTTCAGAACCAACCCTTGCTAAAGGATATGAAAGCGGCAGGAATTATATAATTAATGTCATTTAGCAAGAAAGAGATTAACAGGGAGATTAGAATGGGAATTTTAATACACAATGGAAGAGTAATAGATCCAGCATCCGGTAAAGATGACATATATGATATATTGGTTGAAAACGGAAATATTGTGAAAGTAGATCACAATATTTCTCAAAAAAATCACGATATTGTAGATGCAACCGGGTGTTTTGTTATGCCTGGACTTATTGATTTACATGTTCATTTCCGGGAACCAGGATTTGAATATAAGGAAACAATTAAAACAGGGTCTATGGCAGCGGCACGAGGAGGAATTACAACGGTAGTTCCTATGCCAAATACCAATCCAGCAGTAGATAGCGTGGAAGTAATAGATAGAATTAACAAGATTATTGAACAAGATGCAATTGTTAATGTACTTCAATCTGCTTCAATTACTCTTTCTCAGGATGGTAAAGTATTAACAGATCTTGCTGCTTTAAAACAAGCGGGAGTGGTAGCCATTAGCGAAGATGGTAAATCAGTTATGAATGCAGAAATCTATAGGCAAGCAATGAAAGCAGCCGCAGAATATGATCTTTTGGTAATGGCTCATTGTGAAGATAAAAGCATGGCTGGAAAAGGAGCAATGAATCAGGGAAAGAGATCAGAAGAGCTTGGGATTCCAGGGATTACCAATGGAGTAGAAGATATAATTGTAGCTAGAGATATTTTATTATCGGAAGAAACGAAATGTAGGTTACATTTATGTCATTGTTCCACAAAAGGCAGTGTGAAAATGATAGATATTGCAAAGAAAATGGGAATTCAAGTAACAGGAGAAGTGTGCCCTCATCATTTTGTACTAACGGATGAAGATATTATGGAAGATAATGCTGATTTCAAAATGAATCCACCATTGCGTAGTCGTAAAGATGTACAAGAGTTGGCGCAAGGATTGAAAAATAATATTATGGATGCAATTTCTACAGATCATGCACCCCATTCAGCAGAAGAGAAAGCAAGACCTTTTGCAACAGCACCCTTTGGAATTACAGGACTTGAGACAAGTCTATGTCTGACCTATACAGAATTAGTATTAAAAGGATATCTAACGCCAATGCAGATGGTGGAGAAAATGAGTTATAATCCTGCACAAATTCTTAAAATTAATAAAGGAACGCTATTACCTACAAGACCTGCAGATATTACCATAATGAATCCAGACGAAGAGTTTGTAATTCATAGAGAAGATTTTGTGTCCCTAGGAAAAAATACACCTTTTGATGGAAGAAAAGTCAAAGGAAAAGTAAAAATAACAATGGTTAATGGTCATATAGTATATGATGCAAGATAAATTATAGAATACCGTGGATAGCGGTAACGATGAAAGGGAATACACGATGATTAACAAATTAGTTACAAAAATCAAAAAAACCAATGCACCTGTTGTAATAGGACTGGATCCATTTCTTGAGTATATTCCAGAACATATACTTACAAAAGCTTATAATGAATATGGTGAAACATTAGAGGGTGCTGCAAATGCAGTATTTGAATATAATAAAGGAATTGTAGATGCAATATATGATATAATTCCAGCTGTAAAGCCTCAAATTGCCATGTATGAACAATTTGGAGTAGAAGGAATGCTTGCATTTAAAAAAACAGTGGATTATTGTAAACAAAAAGATTTGGTTGTAATTGGAGATGTTAAACGTGGTGATATTGGATCTACTTCAAAAGCTTATGCCATAGGGCATTTGGGAAAAGTGAAAGTGGGAAATCATATCTATACACCATTTGGAGAAGATTTTGCTACAGTTAATCCATATCTGGGATCGGATGGAGTGAAACCTTTTGTGGATGTATGTAAACAAGAAAATACAGGACTTTTTATATTAGTAAAGACTTCCAATCCATCTAGCGGAGAATTTCAGGATCAAATGGTAAATGGAAGACCACTTTATGAACTCGTGGGTGAAAAAGTGGCACAGTGGGGTCAAGACCATATGGGAGAAGAATATAGTTATATTGGAGCAGTTGTTGGAGCAACTTACCCAGAGATGGGAAAAGTTCTTAGAAAAATAATGCCGAAATCATATATTTTAGTTCCTGGATATGGAGCACAGGGTGGAAAAGCATCGGATCTCGTTCCTTATTTCAATGAGGATGGATTGGGAGCGATTGTAAATAGTTCTAGAGGAATTATTTGTGCATACCAACAGGAAAAATATGCTTCTTTTGGAAGCCTTAATTATGCAGATGCATCTAGACAAGCAGTCATAGATATGGTAAACGATATTAACTCAGTAAGATAGGTGGAACTAGAATGAAATTTGATGAAAATGCACGAATTATTAGCCAAAAAGAAATTGCCGAGGGCGTGTTTGATATGTGGATTCAAACTACTAATATTGGGGAAAAATCCATTCCGGGACAATTTGTATCAGTATATACAAAAGACCCTTCAAAAATTTTACCTCGTCCCATTAGTATATGTGAGGTGGATGGTCAGAAATTAAGATTGGTATATAGAATTCTTGGAAAAGGAACGGAACAGTTTGCACAGTATCAAGCAGGAGATACCATTAGAATATTAGGACCTTTGGGAAATGGTTTTCCATTGGAAGATCAAAAGGCAATTCTTATTGGGGGCGGAATTGGAATTCCTCCTATGTTAGAATTATCTAAAAGATTATTAGGGGAAAAGAATATTGTTCTTGGATTCCGAGATGAAAATACATTTTTATGTGAAGATTTGAAAGTTTATGGAAAAGTAAGTATTGCTACTGAAGATGGAAGCTTGGGAACCAAAGGAAATGTTATTGATGCCATTAAAGAATTAGGAATACAGGGTTCCGTAATCTATGCGTGTGGACCCACACCGATGTTAAAAGCGATTAAAGAATATGCACAAGAGAATCATATTCAAGCTTGGTTATCTTTAGAAGAAAAAATGGCTTGTGGTATTGGGGCATGTCTTGCTTGTGTATGTCAATCCAAAGAAGTGGATGAGCACTCAAAGGTTCATAATAAAAGAGTGTGTAAAGAAGGGCCTGTATTTGATGCAAGGGAGGTAGAACTCTGATGAATATGAAAGTGAATCTTGCTGGAGTGGAATTATTAAATCCAGTGATGACAGCATCTGGTACATTTGGGTCGGGAATAGAGTATGCTGAGTTTGTGAACTTATCAAAATTAGGAGCAGTGGTTACCAAGGGTGTTGCAAATGTACCTTGGCCTGGAAATCCAACACCTAGAATTGCAGAGACATATGGTGGAATGATTAATGCGATTGGTTTACAGAATCCAGGAATGGAAGAGTTTGTCCAAAGAGATCTTCCTTTTTTGAAAAAATATAATACCAAAGTAATTGTGAATGTTTGTGGAAGAACAGAACAGGATTATCTAGAAGTGGTAGAAAGATTAAGTAATGAAGCGGTAGATTTGCTGGAAATTAATATATCTTGTCCAAATGTAAAACAAGGTGGAATTGCTTTTGGTCAATGTGCTTCTAGTGTAGAAGGAATTACCAAGGCTATTAAAAAAATTGCAAAACAACCAATTATTATGAAATTAAGTCCTAATGTGACAGATATTACAGAAACTGCAAAAGCAGCAGAACAAGGTGGGGCAGATGTGGTTTCTTTGATTAATACAATAACAGGAATGAAGATAGATATTAATCGTCAAACATTTGCTGTGGCCAATAAAACAGGTGGATTATCAGGTCCGGCCATTATGCCAATTGCAGTTAGAATGGTATATCAAGTTGCGAATGCAGTTCAAATCCCGATTATAGGAATGGGTGGAATTGCAACAGGGGAAGATGCACTTGAATTTATTATGGCAGGAGCAACGGCGGTATCTGTTGGAACAGCAAATTTCTATCAACCGAAGGCAACAATACAAGTACTTGATGGAATTACAAGTTATATGGAAAAAAGAAAAATACAAGATATTAATTCCTTGATTGGGATTGTAAAATAAACAGAGTCCATAAAATTGCAGAAATGTAATTTTGTGGATTTTTATAGTTATAGATAAAAATAGATTGACCAATGTGGTTAATGGGTGTTACAATGATATTGACCACATAAGTCAAATGTTAAAAGGATGTTGATGAATGATTGAAAAATTTGAAAAACTAAGTGAAGAGAAACAGATTAGAATTATTAATGCAGCTCTTTCGGAATTTGCACATAATAGTTTTGAAAAAGGATCCACCAATATAATTGTAAAACAAGCTGGAATCTCCAAAGGTCTGATTTTTCATTATTTTGGAAATAAACAAAAATTATATTTATATTTATATGATTATTGTACAGAATTAATTGCAACAGAGTTGTATAAAACAGTTGATTTTACAAATGGAAATATTCTGGATCGTATTATGGATATTACTTTGAAAAAAGTTGTACTTTTACAACAGTATCCGGATATCTTGGAATTTGTAAAAGCAGCAATTCATGAGTCTAACTTAGAAATTAAAAGTGAAATTATACAAAAACAAAAGATAACAAACGAAGATGCACAAAGTAAATTTTTCTCAGGAATTGATTATTCTTATTTTAAAGAGGGCATCGATGTGGAAAAGGCTATGATGGTTATATATAGTACCATTGAAAATATTAGTAAACAAGAATTAGAAAAAGATTATTATAATATGAACAAAGTTGTAAAGAAATTGGAAGAATATA
>JBFHFI010000012.1:0-22162 GCA_041583675.1 Butyrivibrio sp.
CACCAGGTGGCGTTGTAAAAAAAGGCGAGGTAGTTAAAGCAGTAGTCGTTCGTACAGTTAAAGGTGCACGTCGTAAAGACGGCTCATATATTAAATTTGATGACAATGCTGCTGTAATTATCAAAGATGACAAGAACCCTAAAGGAACTCGTATCTTTGGACCAGTAGCAAGAGAGTTAAGAGAGAAACAGTTTATGAAAATTGTTTCATTAGCTCCAGAAGTATTATAAGGAGGTGTTACTGTGTCAGCAATAAAGATTAAAAAAGGCGATCTCGTCAGAGTGATTGCCGGTAAAGATAAAGACAAAGAAGGCAAAGTCGTATCGATTAATATCAAAACAAGTACAGCTATCGTTGAAGGTGTCAATATGATGGTTAAACATACGAAACCAAGCGCACAGAACCAAAAGGGCGGAATTGTTCATCAGGAAGCTCCTATTGATATTTCCAATATTATGTATGTGCACAAAGGAACTACAACAAAAATCGGATACAAGTTTGAGGGAGACAAAAAAGTTCGTTTTGCCAAAAAAACTGGTAATGTTATCGATTAATAGGAAGGAGGTCTGTAATAGTGAGCAGGCTCAAAGACTTATATAAAAGTGAAATCGTTGACGCTATGGTAAAGAAATTTAATTATAATAATGTAATGGAAGTACCTAAGATCAACAAAATCGTTATAAATATGGGCGTTGGAGAGGCTAAAGAGAATTCTAAGATTCTTGAAACAGCTATAAAAGAACTTGAAATTATTTCAGGTCAAAAAGTTGTTACAACAAAAGCTAAGAATTCAATAGCGAACTTCAAGCTAAGAGAAGGAATGCCAATTGGTTGTAAAGTTACATTACGTGGAGAGAAGATGTACGAGTTTTTAGATCGACTTGTAAATCTTGCATTGCCTCGTGTACGTGATTTTAGAGGAGTAAGTGCCGATGCTTTTGATGGAAGAGGTAATTATGCACTTGGTATTAAAGAACAGATCATCTTTCCTGAAATCGAGTACGATAAGGTTGATAAGGTAAGAGGAATGGATGTTATTGTTGTAACAACAGCAAAAACAGACGAAGAAGCACGCGAATTATTGAGATTTTTCAATATGCCGTTTAAAAAATAATTTAAGGAGGGAAATTCAATGGCTAAGACCTCGATGAAAGTAAAACAACAACGTAATCAGAAATTCTCAACAAGAGAGTATTCACGTTGCAAAATTTGTGGACGTCCACATGCTTATTTAAGAAAATATGGAATTTGCAGAATTTGCTTCCGCGAATTAGCATATAAAGGCCAGATTCCTGGCGTTAGAAAAGCAAGCTGGTAAGAAATATATCAGTATTATTGTCCGGAAAGCATTAATTGCTCAAAGGATTATTTAGAGAGATAGTTTATAGGAGGACGAATCAGATGACAGATCCAATTGCAGATATGCTTACCAGAATTCGTAATGCAAATACATCTAAACATGATAAAGTTGATATTCCTGCTTCTAAGATGAAAGTTTCAATCGCTGAAATTCTTTTAAAAGAAGGATATATCCAGAAATTTGAGATTGTTGATGTAGGGGATTTCAAAAATATCCGCGTTACACTCAAATACGGTAAGGATAAGAATGAAAAGATAATTACAGGTCTAAAGAGAATTTCAAAACCTGGTCTTCGTGTATATGCTGGTAGAGGTGAATTACCTAGAGTACTTGGTGGACTTGGAATTGCAATAATTTCAACAAATCAGGGCGTAGTAACTGATAAAGAAGCTAGAAAGCTTAATGTTGGTGGCGAAGTTCTTGCGTACATCTGGTAATTAGAGTATATCGGTGTAATACACCATAATAAAAATGTAAACGACAGAAATTATCTGTCGTAATACCCAATAAGGAGGTACACGGCATGTCACGTATCGGAAGAATGCCTATCGCTATTCCAGCAGGAGTAACTGTTGATTTAGCAGAAAATAATAAAGTGACTGTAAAAGGACCAAAGGGAACACTTGAAAGAGTTTTACCAGCGGAAATGCTAATCAAATTAGATGGAGATATAATTACAGTTGATAGACCTAATGACTTAAAGAAAAACAAATCTCTACATGGTCTTACTAGAACACTTATTAACAATATGATAATCGGTGTAACAGCAGGATTTGAGAAAAAACTTGAAGTTAACGGCGTTGGTTACAAAGCTGCTAAAAAAGGAAACACTTTAGTACTTAGCTTAGGATATTCACATCCAGTAGAGATGGTAGATCCTGAAGGAATTGAAGTTGTTCTTGAAGGACAGAATGTAATCTTAGTTAGAGGAATAAATAAAGAAAATGTTGGCCAGTATGCAGCTGAAATCAGAGGCAAAAGACAACCTGAACCTTACAAAGGTAAAGGAATTAAATATGCAGATGAAGTTATCAGACGTAAAGTTGGTAAAACTGGTAAGAAATAATTAAAGGAGTGGAACAAAAATGATTAAAAAAGAATCAAGAACTGTCGTTCGTGAGAACAAGCACAGAAAGTTACGTAACCGTTTCAGTGGAACTGCTGAAAGACCTAGACTTGCCGTGTTCAGAAGTAACAATCATATGTACGCTCAGATTATTGACGATACAGTTGGAAACACTCTTTTATCAGCATCAACTCTTGAAAAAGAAGTAATTGCTGAATTAGAGAAAACTAATGACGTTGAAGCTGCAGCATACTTAGGAACAGTTATCGCTAAGAAAGCACTTGAAAAAGGAATCACAACTGTTGTTTATGATAGAGGTGGATTTATATATCAAGGAAAAATCAAAGCATTGGCAGAGGCAGCTCGTGAAGCTGGCCTTAAGTTTTAGGCGGGAAGGAGAAACAAATGAAACGTACATTTATTGATGCTGGAGAATTAGAATTAAATGAAAAAGTAGTATCAATCAAGCGTGTTACCAAGGTAGTTAAAGGTGGACGTCACTTCAGATTCTCTGCTCTAGTAGTAGTAGGAGATGGAAACGGTCATGTTGGAGCTGGAGTTGGTAAAGCAATGGAAATTCCTGAAGCTATTCGTAAAGGCAAAGAAGATGCCATGAAAAAGCTTGTTTCTGTTCCTATTGACGAAAATGGAAGTATTCCACATGATATGATTGGTAAATTTGGAAGTGCAGAAGTGCTTTTGAAAAAAGCCCCAGATGGAACTGGTGTTATTGCTGGAGGTCCTGCGCGTAGCGTAATAGAACTTTCTGGCTTAAAAAATATCCGTACAAAATCTATGGGATCTAATAATAAGCAGAACGTAGTTCTCGCTACAATTGAAGGTTTATCTCAGTTGAAAACACCTGAACAGGTAGCTAAACTTCGTGGAAAATCAGTTGAAGAACTGTATAATTAACAGGAGGTAGCAAAAAAATGGCAGATAAATTAAAAGTAACATTAGTGAAATCTACAATTGGTGCGGTGCCAAAACACATTAAAACTGTTGAAGCACTTGGACTTAAAAAATTAAATAAAACTGTTGAATTGCCAAACAATGATTCAGTTAAAGGAATGCTTCACCAAGTAAAACATTTAGTGAAGGTTGAAGAAATATAAAATCTTGAGTAAGGAGGTGTAAAAATGGATTTATCTAATTTACAACCTGCAGAAGGTTCTAAACATAGTGATAATTTCAGAAGAGGCCGTGGACATGGTTCAGGTAATGGTAAAACAGCTGGAAAAGGACACAAGGGACAGAAAGCTCGTTCAGGAGCTCCTAGACCAGGCTTTGAAGGTGGACAGATGCCACTTTATAGAAGAATTCCTAAAAGGGGATTTACAAATAGAAATACCCTTGAAATTATAGGAATTAACTTATTAGCTTTAGAAGTATTTGAAGATAATGCTGTTGTTACAGTTGATTCTTTAATTGAATCTGGAATTGTAAGTAACCCTAAAGATGGAGTGAAAATTCTTGGAAGCGGAGAGCTAACTAAGAAACTTACAGTTAAAGCTAACGCATTCAGTACGTCAGCAAAAGAAAAAATCGAAGCTCTTGGTGGAACCTGTGAGGTGATTTAATGTTTAAAACTTTAAGGAATGCATTCAAAATAAAAGACATTAGAAGTAGACTTATTTTTACATTTTTAATGTTGATAGTAGTCAGGTTGGGAAGTATACTTCCTATTCCTGGCATAGATTCTGATTATTTACCACAAATATTTAGTTCTGATGCGTCAGGTTTAATTGATGCATTTACAGGAGGCTCATTTCTCAATATGTCAGTTTTTGCATTGAGTATTACGCCATATATTACGGCATCAATTATCATGCAACTACTAACGATTGCAATCCCGAAGTTTGAAGATATGCAAAAGGATGGGGAAGACGGAAGAAAAAAAATAGCAGCAATTACTAGATACGTAACGGTAGGGTTATCGTTAATGGAAGGAATTGCACTGGCAATAGGATATGGTCGTCAAGGAATGATAGTTGGATATTCTGATATGTCTATGTTTGGTAAGATATTTGCTGGCGTAGTTATGGTATTGGTTGTTACCGCTGGTTCAGCGTTACTTATGTGGATTGGTGAGAGAATAACAGACAAAGGTGTTGGAAATGGTATTTCAATCGTGCTTGTAATTAATATTATATCGCGTTTACCAGAGACATTTGTGTCATTATTTGAATCTAAAGTCGTAGGTGCAACAGTTCTTAATGCAACAATAGCTATTATAGTAATTTTAGGTATTGTTTTGGGAATAGTAGTATTAACAGTATTATTATCAACTGGTGAAAGACGTATTCCAGTGCAGTATTCAAAAAAAATTCAAGGTAGAAGAACTTATGGTGGACAATCAACAAGTATACCACTAAAGGTTAATACAGCAGGTGTTATTCCAGTAATTTTTGCTCAAACATTAATGTATACACCAGTTATGATAGCTTCTTTCTTTGATCCGGATTATGGTACAATAGGTGGAAAAATTCTCCTGACGTTATCAACTAATCAATGGTTTGATACAGCTCAGATGCAATACACAATAGGTGCAATTCTATATGTTGCCTTGATTATATTTTTCGCATACTTTTACACATCGATTACTTTTAATCCGATTGAAGTTGCAAATAATATGAAAAAAAGTGGTGGATTTATTCCAGGAATTAGACCAGGAAAGCCAACATCTGATTATTTGACCAAAATCTTAAATAGAATTATTTTTATTGGAGCACTTGGTCTTACAATTATAGCTTTAATGCCAATTATAGCATCTGGATTATTTAACGCAGATGTAAACTTTGGAGGAACATCTATTATCATTATCGTAGGTGTAGTGCTAGAAACAATAAGACAGATCGAATCACAAATGGTTGATCGAAATTACAAAGGATTCTTAAATGAGTATTAGAAAAGGCAGGGTGTTAATATGAAAATTATCATGTTAGGTGCTCCTGGTGCTGGTAAAGGTACACAGGCAGGCAAAATCTGTACCAAGTACAATATACCTCACATCTCTACAGGAGATATTTTTAGAGCAAACATTAAGAATAATACAGAATTAGGACAGAAGGCAAAAGAATATATGGATCAAGGTTTGCTTGTTCCAGATGAGTTGGTTGTTGACTTAGTAGTTGACAGACTAAAAGCAGATGATTGTAAAGATGGATATGTGTTTGATGGTTTTCCTAGAACAATTCCACAGGCGAAAGCTCTTGATGCAGCACTCGAAGCAAAAGGAGATAAAGTTGAATTTGCAATTAATGTTGAGGTGCCGGATGAAAACATTATAAGACGTATGTCAGGTAGAAGAGCTTGTTTATCTTGCGGAGCCACATATCATACGATAACTTTAAAACCTAAAGTGGAAAACATTTGTGATAAATGTGGATCAGAATTGGTTATTAGAGAAGATGATAAACCGGAAACTGTTAAGAAAAGACTTGACGTATATCATAAACAGACACAACCGCTTATTGAGTATTATAAAACAAAAGATGTGCTTCATGAATTCGATGGAACAAAAGAAATCGATGATATATTTGAAGCCATTGATAAAGTTATAGGAGCATAATAATGTCGGTTACAATAAAAAATCCAAGGGAAATAGAACTGATGCGAGAGGCAGGAGTGATTCTTGCAAAAGTTCATAATGAACTTGGTAAAATAGTACAACCGGGAATATCTACATTTGAGATTGACCAAGAGGGAGAAAGATTAATTCGTGAATTCGGATGTATTCCATCTTTTCTCAATTATAATGGATATCCTGCGTCAATATGTGTTTCAGTTAACGAGGAAGTAGTTCATGGAATTCCTTCCCGTAAAAGAATATTAAAAGAAGGCGATATTGTTAGTCTGGATGCAGGAGTGATTCACAAAGGTTATCATTCGGATGCAGCAAGAACACATGCTGTAGGAAAGATAAGTCCTGAAGGGGAGAAGCTCATTAGAGTTACTAGGGAAAGCTTTTATGAAGGAATAAAGTATGCAAAAGCAGGAAATCATCTTCATGATATTTCAAATGCAATTGGCAAATATGCTGAGAGCTATGGGTATGGAGTTGTTAAATCGCTTGTAGGACATGGAATTGGTACACATTTACATGAAAGTCCTGAAATACCAAACTTTAAACAAAAGAGTAGAGGCATAAAACTTGAAGCAGGAATGACTTTTGCAATAGAGCCTATGATAAATATCGGAACTTATGATGTTGTATGGTTAGATGATAATTGGACAGTTGTAAGTAAAGATGGTTCTTTATCAGCACATTATGAGAATACTATATTGATTACAGACGAGGGATGCGAAATCCTTTCGATCGTATAGGGTGATGTAATGGAAGAATTTAAAAAAGGTGATTTTTGTAAATCTATATCAGGTCATGATAAGGAAGTTATCTATATTATAGTAGATATACAGAATGAGATTTTGGTAGCAGATGGTAAATACAAAAAACTTAAAAACCCTAAAAAAAAGAATCCGAAACATCTTCAAAATATAAAATATAGTGATGAAGCATTGAAAAAAAAGATTATATCTAAAAAGGTATATGACGAAGATATTAAATATTCTATAAAACAGTATTTGATTCACATGAAAAACATGCAGGAGGTAAGTGAATGTCAAAATCAGACGTTATTGAAATCGAAGGAGTAGTAGTGGAGAAACTTCCAAACGCTATGTTTTTGGTTCAACTAGAAAATGAACATAAAGTTTTAGCCCATATCAGTGGCAAGCTTAGAATGAATTATATTAGGATTATTCCAGGGGATAAAGTAACATTGGAATTATCACCATACGACCTTTCTAAGGGAAGAATCATATGGAGAGACAAATAAATTGTCGCTTGAAAAGTATTGAAGTTTGTGATACGATATTAAGCGGACGTTTTTCAACTTTTATATAAAGTTGCTTTTTCGTTGAAAGGAGGATTTACCATGAAGGTTAGATCATCAGTAAAACCTATTTGTGAAAAATGTAAGGTTATCAAAAGAAAAGGAAAGATCATGATTATCTGTGAGAATCCAAAGCATAAACAAAGACAAGGCTAATTTTGGGCTTTGTATTAGTGTGTTTTATGGTGCTTTTCAAATAGGAACTCCGCAATAAATGTGCGGCTGCAGTGGCATTGGACTAGTTGAATAGCCACTTTAAATAAATAAATTTTTTAAATTCAAGCAAATGGAGGTGTAATACACATATGGCTCGTATTTCTGGTGTAGACTTACCAAGAGAAAAACGTGTTGAGATAGGCCTTACTTATATTTATGGTATTGGTCAAGTAAGCTCAAACCGTATCCTTACAGAAGCAAATGTAGATCCTAACACTCGTGTTAAAGATCTTACAGATGATGAAGTAGGTAGAATTAAAGATGTAGTTGACGCTAGTCAATTAGTAGAAGGTGATCTTAGAAGAGAAACCGCTCTTAATATTAAGAGACTACAAGAAATCGGATGTTATAGAGGCATTCGTCATAGAAAAGGTCTTCCTGTTAGAGGACAAAAGACAAAAACAAACGCAAGAACTCGTAAGGGTCCTAAGAAAACAATGGCAAACAAGAAAAAATAATACCCGATAGATAAACGGGAACCCATAAGGGAGGTTAGTTTAGAAAATGGCTAAAGTTACAAAAAAAGTGACAAAAAAGCGTGTTAAGAAAAACGTTGAACGCGGACAAGCACATATTCAGTCATCATTTAACAATACAATTGTTACTCTTACTGATACAGAGGGTAATGCATTGTCATGGGCTAGTGCTGGTGGACTTGGTTTTAGAGGTTCAAGGAAATCTACTCCTTATGCAGCTCAGATGGCAGCGGAAACTGCAGCGAAAGCAGCTTTAGTATACGGATTAAAATCGGTAGACGTTATGGTTAAAGGACCTGGTTCAGGCCGTGAAGCAGCAATTCGTGCTCTTCAAGCATGTGGCATAGAAGTTACCAGCATCAAGGACGTTACTCCGGTACCACATAACGGATGTCGTCCACCAAAGCGCAGAAGAGTTTAATAGGAGGTGTAATAGAGATGGCAGTTAATAGAGTTCCTGTTCTTAAAAGATGCAGATCACTTGGACTAGATCCAATTTATTTAGGAATAGATAAGAAATCAAACAGAAAGACACAGAGAACTAATAAAAAAATTAGTGAATATGGACTTCAGCTTCGTGAAAAACAAAAAGCTAAATTCATATACGGTGTTCTTGAGAAACCTTTCAGAAATTATTTTGAAAAAGCTGAAAGAATGAGTGGAATGACAGGTTCAAACCTTATGTCATTACTTGAAATTAGACTTGATAACGTTATTTATAGAATGGGATTAGCAAGAACAAGAAAAGAAGCTAGACAGATTGTTGGACATAAACATGTTCTTGTAAATGGTAAGAAAGTAAATATTCCATCATATTTAGTAAAAAGCGGTGATGAGATTGAAATCAAAGAAAAAGCAAAAGCTTCACAAAGATACAAAGATATTCTTGACGTAACAGGTGGCAGACTTGTTCCAGAATGGCTTGAAGTTGATCAAGAAAATCTTAAAGGTTCAGTTAAATCAGTTCCTTCAAGAGAGATGATTGATGTGCCAGTTGACGAGATGCTTATTGTCGAGTTATATTCTAAATAATCTAAAAAGATACTACACCTGGCCAGGATATAGCAGCAACAAAACGGCATGGGACATAGTTAAGATTATTAAACCCTCGATATAATATAAACCCAATAGAAGGAGGGGCTTTTAGTGTTCGAATTTGAAAAACCAAAAATAGAAATCGAAGAGATATCTGATGACAAGAGATTTGGGAGATTTGTAGTAGAGCCACTTGAACGAGGCTATGGTACAACACTTGGTAATTCACTTAGAAGAATTATGCTTTCATCGCTTCCAGGTGCTGCAGTTAGCCAGATTAAGATTGAAGGAGTTTTACATGAATTCAGTCCGATTCCTGGAGTTAAAGAAGATGTGAGTGATATTATCATGAACATCAAGAGTCTTGCAGTGAAAAACACTAGTGATTCTAATGAGCCTAAAATTGCATACATTGAATGTGATGGAAGAGAAGGCGTTGTTACAGCTGGAGATATTCAAGCAGATTCAGATATTGAAATTTTAAATCCAGATATGGTAATTGCAACATTAAATGGCGGTCAGGATTGTAAACTATTTATGGAACTGACAATTACTAATGGTAGAGGATATGTAAGTTCTGATAAAAACAAAACTGATGATACACCAATTGGAGTGTTATCAATCGATTCAATATTTACACCAGTTGAGCGTGTTAATCTTTTGGTAGAAAATACACGTGTAGGACAGGTAACTGATTATGATAAATTGACATTAGAGGTATATACCAACGGAACATTGTCTCCTGATGATGCTGTGAGTCTTGCAGCAAAGGTTTTAAGTGAGCATTTAAACTTATTTATAGATCTTTCTGAAAGTGCTAAAACAGTGGATGTTATGATTGAAAAAGAAGATAATGAGAAGGAAAAAGTTCTTGAGATGAATATCGATGAACTTGAATTGTCAGTTCGTTCATATAACTGTTTGAAAAGAGCAGGTATTAATACTGTTGATGAATTGTGTAACAGAACGCCTGAAGATATGATGAAAGTAAGAAATCTTGGACGTAAGTCATTAGAAGAAGTTCTTGCTAAATTAAAGGAACTTGGATTAGTACTGAATCCAAGCGAAGAGTAATAAGGAGGAAGTAACAGATGGCAGGTTATAGAAAGCTTGGAAGAACCGCAGACCAAAGAAAAGCTTTAATTAGAAACCAAGTAACAGCATTGCTATATAATGGTAAGATTGTTACAACTGAAGCCAAAGCGAAGGAAATCCGCAAGGTTGCCGAAGGTTTAATTGCTATGGCAGTTAAAGAAAAAGACAATTTTGAAACTGTTACAGTTACTGCAAAAGTAGCTCGTAAAGATAAAGATGGCAAAAGAGTAAAAGAAGTTGTAGATGGTAAGAAAAAAACTGTGTATGATAATGTTGAAAAAACAATTAAAAAAGACAGTGCTACAAGACTTCATGCTAGAAGACAAATGCTTAAAGTACTTTATAAAGTAACAGAGGTTCCTACTGAAGCAGCAGGGAAAAAGAGAAATACAAAAGAAGTTAGTGTAGCTGATATGTTATTTGATGAAATCGCTCCTAAGTATGTAAATCGTAATGGTGGATATACTAGAATCGTTAAAATTGGACAACGTAAAGGTGATGCTGCTATGGAAGTGCTTCTCGAATTAGTATAGAAATAGAATTAATTTAACACTCAGGACGAATGTTGCTTAGCTACATTCGTCTTATTTAGTATTTAAAATTATTATTTGTGAAAGGGATTTACTTGTGAAATTAATTAAAACAAAAGATTTAGTGTTCGAATATTTTAGAAGAGATGAAGATGGAAATGTTGAATCTGTAAATAGAGCAGTGGATCAAGTTAGTTTAAATGTAGAAAAAGGACAATTTATAGCTGTACTTGGACATAATGGTTCAGGTAAATCAACTTTGGCAAAACATATTAATGCGTTATTGCTTCCAACAGAAGGCAGTGTATATGTATCTGATATGAATACTTCGGATCAAAAGAACTTATGGTCGATCAGACAACAGGCAGGGATGGTTTTTCAAAATCCAGATAATCAAATTATAGGAACAGTGGTAGAAGAAGATGTGGCTTTTGGGCCAGAAAATCTAGGAGTTCCAACTGAGGAGATTTGGAAGCGGGTTGGAGATGCTTTGGAATCAGTAGGGATGACCGCCTATAGAGAATATTCACCGAATAAATTATCAGGGGGACAAAAACAAAGAGTTGCAATTGCTGGCATAGTAGCTATGAAACCAGAATGTATTATTATGGATGAGCCAACAGCGATGTTGGACCCAAATGGTAGAAAAGAAGTAATTAATACAGTTGAAAAACTCAATAAAGAAGAAAATGTAACGATAATTCTAATTACCCATTTTATGGATGAAGCTGTACATGCAGACAAAGTTTTTGTTATGGACAAAGGTAAAGTTGTAATGGAAGGAACACCAAGAGAAATATTTTCTCAAGTGGAAACATTAAAAGAGATAGGACTTGATGTACCTCAGGCAACAGAATTAGCGTATGAGATAAATAAATTAGGAATTCCTATAAAAGAAGGTATTCTCACCTCAGAAGAACTGGTGGAGGAAATATGTCAATTATTTTAGATAACATTAATTACACATATGGAGAAGGTTCAGGATTTACAAAACATGCATTAAAAGATGTGAGTTTGGTAATTGAAAAAAATGAATTTATTGGATTAATAGGGCATACAGGTTCTGGAAAATCTACTTTAACACAACTTTTAAATGGTTTGTTAAAAGCGACAAGTGGCTCTATTTATTATAATGGAGAAGATATTTATGATAAAAATTTTGATTTAATTAAGCTTAGAAGTAAAGTTGGCTTGGTATTTCAGTACCCTGAGCATCAATTATTTGAATCAACTGTTTTTAAAGATGTATGTTTTGGCCCGAAGAATCTTGGTTTATCACAAAAAGAATGTGAGTTAAGGGCGTTTGAAGCTTTGGAATTAGTGGGGTTTGATTATGACCTTTTTTATCAATCTCCTTTTGAACTTTCAGGTGGACAAAAAAGACGTGCGGCGATTGCCGGCGTTCTTGCTATGAAACCGGAAATACTTATTTTGGATGAACCAACTGCGGGGCTAGATCCAAAGGGTAGAGATGAAATATTGGATATGGTGCAAAGAATGCATCAAGAGACTCAAAATTCAGTTGTATTAGTTTCACATAGTATGGAAGATGTTGCCAAATATGTGGATAGAATTTTGGTGATGAATCAGGGTTCTCTTATGTATGATGATACGCCTAAAAATGTATTTAAGAATTATAAAACATTGGAAAAAATAGGCCTTTCTGCACCTCAAATTACATATATTATGCATAGTTTAAAAAATAAAGGAATGGATGTAGATATAACAGCCCTTACAGTAAAAGAAGGAAGAGACAGTATTATTGAAATGCTACATAAAAGGAGAGGGGAATAGAGGATGTTAAGAGATATTACAATAGGCCAATTTTTCCCAGCAAAATCAGTGATTCATCGTCTTGACCCTAGAGTGAAACTTTTTGGTACGGTATTATTTATTGTGTCACTTTTTATAGGAACAAATCCTCTGGTATATGGCTTAGCAGTTGCTTTTATACTAATATGTATTAAACTATCAAAAGTGCCTTTTAAGTACATTGTAAGAGGTCTGAAGTCTATTATATTTATATTGCTATTAAGTCTTGTGTTTAACTTGTTTCTGACAGATGGTAGACCATTGATTACAATATGGAAATTAACAATTACTTATGAAGGATTGACTCAAGCGAGCTATATGGGCGTTCGATTAATTCTTTTGATTGTAGGCTCTTCTTTGATGACATTAACAACAACACCTAATGATTTAACAGATGCTTTAGAGCATTCAATGGGATTTTTGAAAGTAATTAAAATACCGGTGCATGAAATATCAATGATGATGTCAATTGCATTGCGGTTTATACCTATTTTAATTGAAGAAACAGATAAAATTATGAAGGCACAACAAGCTAGAGGCGCGAATTTTGAAACGGGGAATGTTATTAAAAGAAGTAAAGCTATGATTCCTTTGTTGGTTCCGCTGTTTGTGTCTGCCATTAGAAGAGCGTATGATTTGGCAACTGCAATGGAAGCGAGATGTTATCAAGGTGGAGAGGGTCGTACAAAAATGAAACCTTTGAAATATAAACGTTCAGATAGAATCTCGTATGTATTGATGGGATTTTATCTAGGAATAATCATTATTGCAAAGATAGTATGGGAAGTATATTTATAAAGAACAAGCTGGTAGGAGATAGTGATGCGTGTATTTGTTGAAATAGCATATGATGGAACTGGATATTGTGGATGGCAAACGCAGCCAAATGGTCCAACAATTGAAGAAGAAATAGGAAAGTCCATAAAAAAAGAATTCGGACAGGTAGTACCTGTAATTGGAGCGAGTAGGACGGACTCAGGTGTGCATGCATTTGGTAATGTTGCGGTGTTTGATATAGAGACAAAAATGCCAGCACATAAAATTGCTTTTGCACTGAATGGAAGACTACCTGATGATATAAAAATTGTAAGGTCTTTTCAAGTAGAAGATGAATTTCATCCAAGAAGATGTAAATGTTGTAAAACATACGAATATAAAATATGGAATGATATTTTTGGAAATCCTATGAATAGGTTATATACACATTTAGTATATGGTGCTATTGATATAGAGAAAATGAAAGAGGCGACTCAGTATATTATAGGTACGCATGATTTTAGCTCTTTTTGTTCCAAAGGAAGTCGTATTACAAATAGAGTAAGAACAATATATTCCATAGAAATCACACAAGAGAAACAATTAATTAAGATTCAAGTGAATGGAAATGGTTTTTTATATAATATGGTAAGAATTATGGTTGGAACTTTAATTAAAGTGGGACTTGAGATTATAAAACCAGAAGACGTAAAGACAATTATAGAAAGTAAAGACAGGCAAAAGGCAGGCCCAACAGCTCCAGCAAAGGGGTTGACTTTAATAGAAATTGACTATGGTGATATTGTTTCATGATATGGATGGCATTGGTATTGTTTTACGGACTTGCCAAAGGTGCAAGAGATATCTGCAAGAAAAAAGCACTTTCCAAAAATACGGTTATAGAAGTTTTGTTTTTTCATATATTAGTATCGTTTATTTTGATAAGTCCGGAAGGAATTCATGGATGGGGTCTTGCATGGAATATATATGGATTAATTGGAATTAAGTCTTTTGTTATTTTTATGGCATGGATGTGCAGTTTTTCAGCATTGAATAAATTACCAATTAGTGTAATGGGAGTACTGGATCTATCAAGAGTTGTTTTTGCAACTTTGTTAGGCGTATTATTTCTAGGAGAAACAATGTCGGAAATGCAAATCTGGGGAATGGCATTTGTTGCCACAGGTTTGTTAATGCTTCCAATGCCAAATGCAATTGCAGCAAATAAAATGTCTACAGGATTGAAAAAAGAACCATTAAATATATTGTTTGTTTTTTTAGCTGTATTAAGTTGCATATTAAATGCAATTTCTGGAACAATGGATAAATACATTATGGGTATGGATATTACAAGTGGACAACTGCAATTTTGGTATATGCTTTTTCTTTTATTGTATTATAGTATTTATATATTGATTAAAAGAATTCATTTGGATTTTAAGAGTTTATTTAAAAATTATTGGATATTGATATTGAGTGTTTTATTTGTACTTGCAGATAAGGCATTGTTTGTTGCTAATGGTGACCCTAGTAGCAAAGTGACAATTATGACATTAATTAAACAGTCCAGTTGTATGGTAACAATATTAGGTGGAAAATTTATATATAAGGAAAAAAATATAGGTTATAAATTAATTTGTGCATCAGTGATTATTGTAGGAATATTAATTGCTGTAATTCTGTAAATATAAGTAAAAAAAGATTGACACAGTAGAATTCATATAATATAATATAAAACTGTGGCGACAATTGGAATTAAATGTCTGAACCAATGCCCCGGTAAGACATTTTGATTATAAATGCTAACAAATATTGATATTATTTATGAAAATAAGGAGGTAAACCGATGAAAACATTTATGGCTAGTGCATCTAATATCGAAAGAAAATGGTACGTAGTTGATGCAGCAGGATATACATTAGGTCGTCTTTCTTCTGAAGTTGCAAAAATTTTAAGAGGTAAGAATAAGCCAATATATACACCAAGTATGGATACTGGAGATTATGTAATCGTAGTGAACGCAGAGAAAATCCAGGTAACAGGAAAGAAACTTGATCAGAAGATTTATTACAATCACTCAGGCTGGGTTGGTGGAATGAAAGAAACCACACTTAGAGAGATGATGGACAAACATCCTGAAAGAGTAATTGAACATGCTGTTAAGGGTATGCTTCCAAACGGACCTTTGGGAAGAGAAATGTATACAAAACTTCACGTATATGCAGGACCTGAACATAAGCAAGAAGCTCAGAAACCGGAAGTTTTAACATTTTAATTAAAAGGAGGAAAATAAGAAATGGCAGCAAAAAAAGTAGCAGCAGTAAAATTCTACGGAACTGGTAGAAGAAAAAGTAGTATTGCTAGAGTATATATTATGCCTGGAACAGGCGTTATAACAGTAAATAAAAGAGATATCGAGAACTATTTTGGTCTTGAGACACTTAAAGTTATCGTTCGTCAACCACTTACAAAAACTGAAACAACAGATAAATTTGATGTAGTTGTTAACGTACATGGCGGTGGAACTACAGGACAGGCAGGAGCTATTAGACATGGTATCGCTAGAGCACTTCTTAAAGTGGATGCAGACTATCGTCCAGCTCTTAAGTCAGCAGGGTTCCTTACAAGAGATCCAAGAATGAAAGAACGTAAGAAATACGGTCTTAAAGCAGCTCGTAGAGCTCCTCAGTTTTCAAAGAGATAGTCTGTGCCGTTTGTGGAATCGTGCAAAACCGCATATTTACTGGCTTCTTAAAGTTCTGGAATGTCGTGAAAAGGTGTGGATTTAGTACGGTAACTAACACACAAGTAACAAAAATATTGGATGTTTTAAGTACCTTCGGGTGCCTAGAACATCCTTTTTTGTATTTTCAGATTGCAGTATGTTACAATAAATCCATTAAAAAACAAAATATATTTTGGAGAAATAATAGAATGGAACAATATTATTACAGTCAGATGAATAAACAACAACAAAGAATATATCAATTGATGAAAAACGGGTTGGAATCCTTAGAATCTGATTTTGATGTACCAAGAATTGATGGGACAGAGTTAAGTGATATTTTTTATAAATTAAGATTGGATCATCCACAAATTTTTTATGCCCATACCTTTCATTATTCATTTTATGAGAATTCAACATTAATAAAAATGAAACCTGTGTATTTATTTGATAAAAATAAAATAAAAGAACATCAGACAGCAATGAAGTCACGAGTAGAGAAACTTGCACGTGTAGTTCAAGATAAAAGTGAATTGGAAAAAGAACTATATATTCATGATTTTATTTGTGAAAATATAACGTATGATAAATTAAAAAAACAATATTCTCATGAAATTTTAGGACCATTGGGTCAGGGTATTGGAGTCTGTGAAGGTATTGCAAAATCAGTAAAGGCCCTCTGCGATCAATTATCAATCGACTGTATTGTTGTGATTTCAGAAAATAATCCAGATAAAAATATAAAATATAGGCATGCATGGAATCTTATAAAAATAAATGGAATATGGAATCATTTGGATGCAACTTTTGATAATACACTTGGAAAACAAAATAGTAGATATGATTATTTTAATCTTGATGATAAAAGTATTTTCAGGGATCATGAACCAATTATAGATAAAGTACCGCTTTGTGTGGATGGTAATAATTTTTACTATAAACAAAAGAAACTATCATTTACAAAGATGGAAGAGGTTGAAAAACGTTGTTTTCAAGCAATTAAAAAGAATCGTATTTTTACCTTTCATTGGAGAGGTGGATATCTTACAAAGGATGTTTTGGAAGAGCTATTGCAATTGATTGGAAAAGCAGCCAAAGAAAAAAATAGACATAGTCTTGTTAGTATAAATTGGGCTCAGGCAGTAATTAGAGTGAATTTTATTCAAGAAGAGATAGAAGATTCTATTAAAATGGAGAATGCATATGAAGAGGAGAATCTAGAGATTAAATCAGTCTAGGTTTAAATAATATTTCCTTGCATTTATTAGAAGAAATGTGTTAACATAAGAACGAAATATAGAAGTTTATATGATAATTAAACAATGGAAAGTAAAGAGGAGGGCGCGTATGGCGAAAAGTAAGTGGGTTGCATTTTTTTTATGTTTATTTTTAGGGGTATTTGGAGCTCATAAATTTTATGAAGGAAAAATACTTTTGGGAATTGTATATATACTAACAGGAGGGATCGTTGGTATTGGTGTATTAATTGATTTAATTATTTTGATTTTTAAACCTAATCCCTATTACCCATAAAAAGAGTTTGTGATTTAAAAGAATTCAGGATATCTATAAGGAGAAATTCACTTATGGATATCCTATTTTGTTATAAATATTGACAGTAAGAGAATATATAGTTACCATAAAGTTATAATTGACAGAAATAAAAAAAGCATAAGAAAGGACGAGAGTATTTGAGTGTATTAGTTTCTAAATTTAAAGAAGTTTTGTTGTCTGTGGTTCCTATTACTATAATTGTTTTGATATTGAATTTCACAATAGCTCCAATTGAAACAGTAATACTTATTAAATTCCTTTTGGGCGCAATTTTTCTTGTAATTGGATTAACACTTTTTTTGGTGGGCGTGGATATAGGAATTACACCTATAGGAAATCATATGGGTGGTACTTTAGCAAAAACGAATAAATTATGGATAATAGTAGTATTTGGTTTGATATTAGGATTTTTTATATCTGTAGCAGAACCAGATCTTCATATATTAGCAGGTCAGGTGGACACTGTTTCTTCAGGATTAATATCCAAGGGAAGTATTGTAGTGGTGGTTTCCATTGGCATTGCCATTATGATTGCAGTAGGATTGGTTAGAATTGTATATAATTTTCCGTTATATAAATTATTAACAATAATATATGGTATTGTTTTTTTATTTGCGTGTCTTACTTCTCGAGAATTTTTGGCGATATCATTTGATGCCTCCGGAGCAACCACAGGAGCTTTGACGGTACCATTTATTCTTGCTATAGCAATTGGTGTTTCCCAATTGAAAAAGAATAGTAAGGCTTCAGAAAAAGATAGTTTTGGATTGGTTGCAATTGCATCCACAGGAGCAATGATTGCTGTAATGGTAATGAGTATAATATCTAAAACAGGAGAGATATCGGGGAGCGTTGAAGTAGAAGAAGCGAATAGTGCCATATTCAGTTTTTTTTGGCAGGAATTTATTTCTGTGGCACCAGAAATATTAATTGCCTTACTTCCTATTTTAATATTGTTTATAATTTTTCAAAAAAAATCTTTTCATCTTCCGAAGAGAGAGGTTAGAAAAATTGTTTTTGGGTTAATATTTACCTATGTAGGATTGGTTATTTTTTTAGTGGGTGTTAATGCAGGTTTTATGAATGTGGGAAGTATTATAGGTAGTAAGATAGCATCTTTGGATAACAAGTTATATGTAGTAGTAGTTGGGTTTATATTAGGTGTGGTTACGATTCTTGCGGAGCCAGCAGTTTATGTGTTAACAAATCAAATTGAAAGTGTTACAAGTGGATATGTAAAGAAAAATATTGTTATGTTCACATTGGCAATAGGAGTTGGAATTGCAGTGGCATTGTCGATTATGCGAATATTAACGCCGGAGTTACAGTTATGGCAATTTTTGTTGCCGGGATATCTTTTATCAATTATTTTGACCTATATTGCACCAAAGTTATTTGTTGGTATAGCTTTCGATTCTGGAGGTGTGGCATCGGGACCTATGACAGCAACCTTTATATTGGCCTATACGCAAGGTGCAGCAGGAGCGATTGAAGGAGCGAACGTATTGGTAGATGGATTTGGAGTTATTGCCATGGTAGCTATGACTCCTTTGATTGCATTGCAATTATTGGGTATTGTTTTCAAAATAAAAGCAGGAAAGGCGGAGGTGAAGGTAGATGGAGAGTCAAAATAAAGGATTAGATATTGAATTGTGTTTCATTATTGTTAATTCAGGAATGGCAAGTAAAATATTAAAAACAGCCAAAAAATATGGGATGAATGGTGGAACGATTACCTTGGCTAGAGGAACTGCAAATCATGGGGTATGGGACTATTTAGGGCTTTCGGATATTAGAAAAGAAATATTGTATATGGCAGCAGACCAAGAAGTAGTAGGACGAGCATTAGAAAAGATAAATACACAATATAAATTTAATAAACCAAACCATGGGATTGCATTTACTACATCTATTTGTAATATAGTTGGAACGAGAATGTATAAATGTAATCAAGAAAAAACAGAAAGGGGTGAAGAAAAGACAATGTATCAAGTAATAACTATTATAGTAGATAAGGGTAAAGCGGAAGAGGTTATAGAAGCAGCAATTACAGCGGGGTCCAAAGGCGGAACTATTATTAATGGAAGGGGTTCAGGGATACATGAAACAAGCAAATTATTTTCTATGGATATAGAACCGGAGAAGGAAATTGTGTTAATTCTTTCGGAAGTAGACCAGACAGAATCTATTGTGTCCGTTATTAGGAAAGAACTACAAATTGATGAGCCAGGAAAAGGAATTATTTATGTACAAGATGTTAATAAAACCTATGGGATTTATAAATAGTTTGTATTTATATTAATACACAGACAAGGTCTTAAATTAAGCATTGTTTATTGAATAAATTTAATAAAAATGGTATGCTAAAAAAGGTAAATTGAAATATATCTTAAAAATAAAAGAGCTGGTTAAAGGCTCTTTTTCGATTAAGAAATTGATAGAAAAAGTTGGTAAGAAAATGCTAAAAGTAGAAAAGTTATCCTATTCATTTCCACAAAAAGATTTGTTTCATGAGGCATCATTTGAGTTAGAAGAGAAGCAGCATTGTGCTTTTATAGGGGCGAGCGGATGTGGGAAAAGTACATTATTAAATATTATAATGGATCCGGACAAATATATGTATGAGGGAAAAATTGAAGTTGAATCAAAGTTAAAGATAGGATATGTTAGTCAATTTTCTCAGCTTGAAAAAATGCAAGAGGCAACAGTTTTTGAATATATTGGAGAAGAATTTATACGTCTTCAAAATGAAATAAATGAAATTTGCAAGGAGTTAGAAACATCTTCTGATTTTGAACATCTTCTTGAGGATTACCAAGTGAAATTGGATGAATTTCAAGCAATTGATGGAGATAATTACCAAAGTAATATTAGCAAAAAAATAAATCTTGCAAATTTAGGGATGCAAGAGAATCAATTGGTAACACAACTAAGTGGTGGTGAATTTAAATTAGTACAGGTTATTAAGGAGATGCTGACAAGTCCGGATTTAATGTTTATGGATGAACCGGATGTGTTTTTAGACTTTGATAATATAAATGCACTTAAAAATCTTATTAATTCCTACAAGGGAAATCTTCTTATAGTTACGCATAATAGATATTTGTTAAATCACTGTTTTGATAAGATTATTCATCTTGAAAACAAAGAACTGACTGAATACAATGGTAGCTATATAGAATATAATTTTACATTATTACAGAACAAAATAGAGACAATGGAGCTTGCAATTGCCGATACAGAAGAAATTGAAAGAAATAGAAGATTAGTAGATAAATATAGATTTACAGCATCTAGTTATGCAGCACCATCATCAGGTAAAGTCTTGAAAGCGAGAGTGAAAATATTAGAACGTTTAGAAGCTCGAAGAATTCAGGCGCCTTATGTAGATATTAAACAACCCTATATTGAATTTACAACAGATAAAGTGGTGGAGAATACTGTAGCTGTAAAAGTTGAGAACTATAGTGTTGCTTTTGATGAAAGCTTATTAGAAAATGTGAATTTTGAAATTGGAGGTACAGATAAAATCGCATTAATTGGAGCTAATGGAAGTGGTAAAACTACTTTATTACGTGCGATATATGAAAATAAAAATGATGCAATTACTATAAATGAAAATATTGAAATGAAGTTTTTATCTCAATTGCAAAGTGAGGTTTTTCAGGAGAATAATACCATATTAAATGAGTTTTTAAATGATGGTTTAATGACGAATCAAGAGGTAATAGATTATTTAAAAGAATTTGGATTTGAAGAAGAAATGATGTCGCAAAAGATCAATGATTTATCAGGGGGGGAGAAGAATATTCTGCAGTTGGCCAAAATTTCTTTGAGCAATGCGAATATGCTTTTATTAGATGAACCAACGAGTCATCTTGATACTTATTCACAGATGGCACTTGAAAAGGCAATTGATTCTTATCAAGGGGCTATTTTGATGATTTCACATGATTTCTATACCATTGTTAATTGTATGGACTATGTTTTTATTATAGAGGATAAGGGAATTAGGAAGATGAGTATGCGTAAGTTTAGAAAAGGAATATACGCACATCATTTTGATAGGGATTATCTTGAAATTGAAAAAAATAAGAAAAAAATAGAGACCAAGATAGAATTAGCATTAAAAGATAATAATTTTATATTGGCACAGGAATTATCATTAGAATTAGAGGAAATAATTAAATTACTTTAGAAAAGAATTGTTTAAGGAGGATTTATAAATATGGTATTGTTATGTTACCCCAAGTGTTCCACTTGTAAAGCTACACAAAAGGAATTAGACCAAAAGGGGATTGTTTACGAATATAGAGATATTAAGTTGAATAATCCTTCATTAGAAGAACTTACATTATGGAAAAACGAAAATGATATTCCTCTAAAAAGATATTTTAATTCTTCAGGATTAATTTATAAGTCTTTGGAATTAAAAAATAAACTTTCTGAAATGACAGAAGAGGAGCAACTACAATTATTGTCAACAGATGGAATGTTGGTAAAAAGACCATTGTTAATAGAGGGCAACCAGATTACGATTGGGAAAAAGAACATTCTAGAAAAATATAGTAATTAATAGAAATTATTAATGAAGAATTACGTAAGGAGAGTTTATTGAAAAAAATAAGAAAAAAATAGAGAC
>JBFHFI010000013.1:0-21065 GCA_041583675.1 Butyrivibrio sp.
GCATATATTTTATAAGGAGGATCTATGAAAGAATTTAAAAATAAAGTAGCTGTTATCACGGGAGCAGCAAATGGTATTGGAAAAACCCTTGCCTTTGAAGCAGTTCAAAAACAAATGAAAGTAGTTATTACAGATATTGACCAAGATAATTTAGAAAAAGTAGAAAAAGAACTTAAAGAATTAGGTGGTGAAGTTTTGGCTTGTATAGCAGATTCTACCGAATACAGCCAGATAGAAGAAGTTGCTAAAAAGACCATAGAAACATTTGGACAAGTGGACCTACTCATTAATAATGCCGGCGTTGTTGTGGAAGGAAAAATTTGGGAATTACCTATTAAAGATATGGATTATATTATTGACTCTAATCTAAATAGCGTTCTTTATGGTCTAAAAGCCTTTGTTCCTATTATGTTATCACAAGACACTGATTGCCATATTCTAAATGTTGCTAGTATTGCAGGATTAATCAGCTCTCCTACTATGCCGACCTATCACATGACTAAATTTGCCAATGTTGGTCTTAGTGAATCTGTTAATTATCAATTACAAGAAATGAATAGCAAAATAAAAATATCCGTTTTTTGCCCAGGATATATCCAAACGGACTTGCATAACTGTGATTCTCGTCGCCCTGATAAATATGCTATCGATGATAATCCTTATTATACAAGCTCTGAATACAAAGCAGGTTATCAACTAGCTAGCCATGTTATTAAAACAGGTATGCCTATAGATTCAATAGGTATGAGTGTATTCCAAGGTCTGGAAGATGAAAGTTTTTATATTTTAACACATCCAAATTACAATCCTTTGATTGGTTTGCGTGTAAAAACAATTCTTGATGGACAAAATCCAGATGTAAAACTTTTTAAAAAATAAATTATTTCAAAAAAAGATTCTATTCCTCGGAATAGAATCTTTTTTTATAAAATAAAATATTAACTTTAGATTTAATAAATCAAATTGAATAATTACAAGATATTATTTTTAGTTTGATTTAATGATTACAAGAACATCCCCCATTTTCCTTATCCCCACTATAAGGGCATCCTACACATTTAACACCTTTTTTCTTTTGTTTATAAATATAAACCGATGCCAATGTGAAAATTGCTAACAAAACTACAATTACTATAATATCTATCATATGACCTCCTATGAATTATAGACCACTTTACTAGCGACCTTTCTATCTCCTTTTTTCATGAGATACACAACATAGCTAATTAAAGCTAATACAAAAACTCCACCTGCAATAACTCCACTACCAAATGCTCCCGTTGTAATCAATGTTCCTATTTGATAAGTAAAGAATGCTACTACATAACCCATACCTAATTGAAATCCTATTCCAGCCCATAACCATGTTTTATTTTCCATTTCTGCATTCATCGCACCGATTGCCGCAAAACATGGTGGTGTAAACAAGTTAAATACCAAATAAGATAAGGCTGCCACTGAAGTCAATCCCATAATACTTGCAACATCTGCGCTTCCTGAAACCAATGCTAATTCATCTGTATCAATAAAGTTTGTAATTGAATATACAACTGCAAGCGTTCCAACCACATTTTCTTTCGCAATAAATCCTGTAATTGCTGCTGCTGCCAATTGCCATACTCCAAATCCCAAAGGAATAAGTAAAAATGCGAATGGAGAAGCCAGACTTGCTAAAATACTTGTACTTTCTGCTCCTTCTGCAACAACTTGAAACTTCCAGTTAAATGTCTGCATAATCTGTACCGCTGCATTACATAAAAGTATAATCGTTCCAGCCTTTATAATAAAAGCTTTTGCTCTTGATAACATAGAAATTGTTGCCCTTTTAATGCTCGGAAATCTATACTCAGGCAATTCCATAATAAAGAAAGATCTGGCATTTTTTTCTCCTGTAATTCGAACAATAATTAATGCTCCCAAAATAATAATTCCAATTGCCAAGAAATACATTGTTGTGCCAACCCAAGCTGCATCATTAAAGAAAACTCCAGCAAATAATGCAATTACCGGCAATTTAGCACCACATGGCATAAATGGAGTTAACATTGCAGTTGTTCTTCTTTGTCTTTCATTTTTAATTGTTCTAGTAGCCATAATACCTGGAATAGAACATCCCGTTCCAATGACCATTGGTATAATCGATTTTCCAGACAAGCCTACTTTTTTAAAATATCGATCCATAACAACTGCAACACGTGCCATATATCCACAATCTTCTAAAAGTGCTAGTAAGAAAAACAAAACCATAATTAAAGGTAAAAATCCAACAACAGCTCCCACACCTCCAATTACTCCATCCAATAAAAGAGAACTTAATACTGGAGATACGCCTTCACCTAGTAAACCTGCCACAAATCCATTAAATTGATCAATCCACCCTACTAAAACATCTGCAATAAAGGGTCCTAAATGTGTTTGAGAAATTGAAAATACTAGCCACATAATCAATGCAAAAATAGGAATACCCAAATATTTATTTGCAATTATTCTATCTGCTTGATCTTGTCTTGTTTGCTTATTACTTTTTACATTTTTATTTTCTACTTGTTTCACTAAATCTTTTACAAATACAAATCTTTTCTTATCTGAATCTTCTACTTGCTTTCTATTGCCAAAATCTATGACACCACTTGTATAGGGAGCCTTTTGATCCTTGCCCCTCACTTGAATTACTTGTTCCATTAATTCTCTATGTCCAGTGTTTCCCGCTGCTGTTGACACTGTCTCAACAACTGGACAACCTAATAAAGATGCCAGTAATTTTACATCAATTGTATTTTTCTTTTTTTTATTTAAATCACTTTTATTCAAAGCTATTACAACTGGAATATTCAATTCTAATAACTGTGTTGTGAAAAACAAACTTCTACTTATATTAGTCGCATCCACAATGTTAATAATTACATCTGGATTTTCATTGGTTACAAAATCACGTGTAATACTTTCCTCTGAAGTAAATGGAGACATTGAATATGCACCTGGTAAATCTACCGCCACAATTTTTTCTTCAATATCATAAAGTTTTTTTTTAATATTTCCTTCTTTTTTGTCAATTGTTACACCAGCCCAATTTCCAACTTTTTCTATTTTACCTGTGATTGCATTAAATAATGTTGTTTTTCCACTATTAGGATTTCCTGTTAATGCTACTTTCATATTCTTCCTCCATTTTTGTTAGTCTAGGTTAACTCTTTTCTAAAAAATTTTGTTCACAATAACTGACTTTTTCTCAGCATCTCGTTAGCATCACCTAACTTCGTGAACAAAAAAAATAACTTAAATTATAATGGCTTCCGCTAATTCCTGATCAATACTATATCTCGCATCCTTTACATTAATAACATAATTCCCAGATAAAATAGATATAACAGTCACAAGTTCTCCTGCATAACATCCCAAACTAAATAAAAAATCACGCAATCCCAAATCTTCCGACTTAATTTCTTTAATTATATATTCTTGATCCGTCTTTGCCATAGACAAATTCACTATATCCGCGGATACAGTTTTATCATCAAATAAGTGATTGTTAATATTTTTATTACTCATAGTATAATCCATAGATTTCTCCATTTTAACCTTTCATCGTTATTTTTCAAGATATTCCTTAATTGCTTGGAATAAAGCATCAGAAATAATATGTTCAATTTTACATGCATTATTGGCTGCTTCTTCTTGTGACAGCCCCAGTGCCTTTACAAGATACTCTGAAATCATTTCATGTTTGCCATAAATATCTCTGGAATACGCAAGACCGTCTGCTGTCAAAGAAATTGTACCGTATTTTTCTTTATTAATATATCCTTTTGCGAAAAGATTTTCCATTGCCTTTGAAACACTTGGTTTTGAAACACCCAAACGATTCGCAATATCTAAATTATGAGCATGACCGTGCTCCTTTTCAAGAATATAAATTGTCTCTAAATACATTTCCATTGATTCATTCATAATCCACCTCGTAAAAGAGTTAACCTCGTCTAACAAATAATATCCCTTTTCCTCTATCATGTCAAGGGGTAATGTTAAAAACAACTTTATATTTTTAACATTACCTCTTTTAAACTATTTTCTTAAATAAGCCATGTTTATTACAATATGCATATAGAATCCCATGTCCCTTTTTCGCAAATCTACATTCTACATTTTGCTCGGGATATAGCTTTATCAATTCCATATGATTAGAAGTTGCATAAGCAACAAAAGAAATATAATGTTCTTTTGTCATTTCATGCTTCATAGATATAAAATATTCAGTGTCTATAATTTCAACTTGAATCTTATGTAAATCACTGTCTTCCTCAACCTCTGCAACGGGTAACATAATTCCACAGCAACTATAAATTCCTTTTCCAATTGCTTGTATTACATTTCCACAAATAGGACATACATAAAATTGAACTTTCTTCATATTTGCTGATTTATTATTATTTTCCGTAATTTCACCCATCAATAGTTCGGCCACTGAAACACCCAACGCCTCTGCCAAAGGACAAATTAATCCAATATCCGGAAGTCCTCTATTCGTCTCCCATTTTGAGATTGTTTTATCACTTACTTGCAGTTTCTCCGATAACTGTTTTTGCGTAATCTTTCTTTTTTCTCTTAAATCCTTAATCACATTTCCTGTAACATATCTCATATAATGTCTCTCAACTTTCTATTTTCTATGTCACAATTATATTCTACAGTTGATATATTTCCACCCTACGTACTGTAGAGTTACCCCCCATCATTTTCGTACAACAACATTATAATTAAATAATTTGGTAACCTTCTTTTTCAAGAGCTTCCAAAGCTTTTGTATAATTTTCCTTTTTTGTTAAAATATAATCCGTATTAAATGTTGAGATTGCAAAGATCCCTATTTTATTTTCAGCCAAAATTGATGATATTTTTGCTAAAATTCCAATCAATGAAAAATCCAAAATCCCTTGAATTCTAAAGGCTTTCCATCCATCGTCTCTTTGAGTCACATTCTCTGGAACATTCTCTGTCATACAGACCAGTGAATTCTCTTGATCTGTTTTTTCAATAAAGAAAAATTCATCTTCCTCATTTATTTGTGAGAAATTAATCACTTTGCATACCGAAAAATCATAATCCAATTTTTTAATTTCCATACATTCTACCTCTTTCATTCAAATTATTTTACTGTACTAATTTCTATAAGACTCTCTGTTATATTTTCCCATTATTATCATACAATTTAATTCTTGTTTTCATGCGATATAAGTAGATTTTTCAACGCGTTTACTTCTTGTTCTGTCAGTGTAATTCCTTTTCCCATTTTTTCACGTTCAGGTGACCAATCTCTAATATCATATTTAGGACTGGCATCATTCCAGCTAATATAATTCAATTCTCTTGTCCATCCCTTGGCATTTTCTGAGATTACTCCTATTTCTTCCATAATTTCGTATTTAAAATCAGCCATTTTCATTTATCTCCTCTCTTTTTTATAAAAACACCTTCTATTTTATGCTTTTTCCATTATATCTTACTTCTATAATATTTTCTAATATTTTTATATAAATAATACATTTTTTATTCTATTTCAAAAAAATTTTTAATGAATGGTTGTAATCTTACCACACTTTATTTTCAATTCAATTTCATGATAAATCTCACCATAATCCCATCCATTCAAATATATGAATTTCCTAATAAATATGCATATTCCACTGTATTTTTCCCCCATAATAAGGTAAAATATATAAGTAGATAAAATATAATTTATCTTTAATAAAACTCAAATTGGAGGAACAGAAAATGTTATTTGGAGCACTAGAAGCTGGTGGCACTAAAATGGTACTGGCAATCGGAAATGAACACGGAGAAATACAAGAACAAATGTCGATTCCGACACAGACACCTGATATTACCATCCCACAGATTATTGATTATTTTCAAAATAAAAAAATTCAGGCCCTTGGCGTTGGTTCCTTTGGACCAATTGATTTGGATAAAAATTCTTCTACCTATGGATATATTACTTCAACGCCAAAACTTGCATGGGCAAATTATGACATTGTTGGAGCACTAAAAAAAGAATTACAAATTCCAATTGGTTTTGATACCGATGTCAACGGCTCAGCTTTAGGAGAAGCCACTTGGGGTATTACAAAAGGTTTAGAATCTAGTATTTATATTACAATTGGAACAGGTGTGGGTGTTGGTGTATACCAGAATGGACATTTAATGCACGGCATGTTACATCCAGAAGCAGGACATATTTTATTAAATAAACATCCTGATGATTCTTTTGAAGGATGTTGTCCTTACCACCCTAATTGTCTAGAAGGTCTAGCTGCTGGTCCAGCTATTGAAAAACGTTGGGGTAAAAAAGCCATTGATTTAAAAGATCAAACAGAAGTCTGGGATCTAGAAGCCTACTATATTGCACAGGCCTTGGTAAATTATATTCTCACATTATCGCCTCACCGCATTGTATTAGGTGGTGGCGTTATGCACCAAGAACAACTTTTCCCTCTTATTCGCACTAAGGTAAAAGAATTAATGAATGGCTATATTCGTACTCCTCAAATGGATGATTTAGACCATTATATTGTTCCTGCTTCATTAAATGACAACCAGGGAATTATGGGATGTCTTCAATTAGCAAACCTCGAATTTAATAATTAATATTTATGCATTTTAAACTAATAAAAATAAAAGACAAGCGAATGTATTATTCCATACATTCGCTTGTCTTTTATAACTTTTTTTATATGAGCTGAAGCTTATATGACATTGTTTTTTCATCCTTAGGATCTAGTGAAATTACATATGGTTTTTTGTTGAATTCTACACCGTCTTCTTCCATTGCCGGTAATCCATGCCAAGGTTCCAAGCAAATATAAGGCGCTTGTTTTTTTCCAACAGTCCACAATGCCAAAACCGGAAATCCTTCATAGTCAAAAATTACACCCTTTCCGCTTTTTTTACTTTTCAGTTTCAAAGAACTACTCTCAATTTTATCTATAATTGCAGCTCCTTCTTCAAAAAGAGTATAATTAAGTGAAAATTTATTATCTTCTTCCAATAATGGTTTTAATAATTCTACTGTCATAGGATCATCATTAGGTTGAAAATATGCATTTATATTCATCTTTTTATCAAAAACAACTTCATAGTCTTCAAAAGATTCTTGTTTCACAATGGGGCATCTCACTCCTACATGTCCACCCACACAAAAAGGCATTACAACTTCATCTTCATTTACTATTCTATATGATGTAACAAACCCTTTCTCTTTCAATGTATGTGTTACAAAAAAAGAAAATTTAAAAGGAAATCTCTTTCTTGTACTTTCATTATCTTTTAATAAAAATGTAACGGAATCCTTTGTATTTTCAGCAACCTCGTATTCTACTTTTCTAGCAATTCCATGTTTTTCCATTGCATATATTTTTCCATTAATACGAGTTTCATCATTTTTCAGAGTCCCAATTACTGGAAACAAATGTGGAGACCTTCCAGTCCAATATTTCTCATCTCCACTCCATAAATACTCAATACCTTGTTTATCCACCAAAGAAATTAATTCTCCACCAAATGTGTCTGCAATTGCATGTACAAATTCATTTTCTAATTCAATATACATCTTTAACCTCATCTTTCAATTATAAATTAAAACACAGACACTTCACTCCTACAAAATCTATAAATTTAAAATAGAATTATAACTTCCCACCATATCTTCAAATTGTTTTGCCTTCATTTGTTTAGAATTAATCAGATAGAAATAGTCATATATATTTGGAAGTTCTTCTAGTTCTAATATTTCTTTTGCAAACGCATGTGCTGCAATTTCACTACATCTATTAATTTTAGCTCTTCTCTTCATTCCTAGCAACTGAAAAGTTATTACATCTGGCAAGCTCTCCGATACAAATCTTTTTTGTTGATACTCCAAGTAATGAAAATACTCATGACACACATGAATTCTAAGTGCATCTTCATAATCTATTTTTTTTCTACCTTCATACGAACTACTTTGCGCAAGATCTCGCAAGGCACCTTTATAAATCCATATTTTTGTTTGTTTTTCACTCATTTCTACTTGTGCTCGAAATGAAACACCATACATTTTTTTATTTTCTTTTATATATGCAATTTCAATCTTATTTTTTTTACAGACTTCTAGTATATCCAGACCTTTGTATTCCTGTGCTGCCACATATCCCTGTTTTAAAGATTCTTGTATATAATACAAAATCTCTTGTTTTGGAATTTTTTGATACAATAAATCATTTGTTAATTCGCATAAACCTAACACCTCATCTTTAATCATGGATATCCCCTTTCTCTGTATTATTTATAAGCAATCGCTATAATTTCTTCGTCTTCGGAAAGCATCTCTGTTTCCAAGTCAAGAATAGAATATAATTGTTCTGCTGTTTGCATGCCTGTCAAATCCAACATTTTTTCACGGTAGAAAACAAATACTTTTGGTATTGTAGCATTCGCATCCGAATATATTGTATGCTCATCTAGGAATCTATTAAATAATATTTCTCTATTTCCTTTTTTATATATTAGACTAAAAGCTTTTTCTTTTTTTAATCTTACGACACCTTCTCGATCAATTACACATAAACTTTCTTTTTTTACTGGAATAAAACCAAGAATTTTCTTTTTACTAATTGATTTATATACATTCCATCTTCCTGTTTTCATATCAAAATGTGTATCTTCTTCATTTGTTCCCAATGCCTCAGCTGAAATTTTATTCAAATCTTCCTCAGACATTGCAACATCATTTAAATCTTTTTGCCTTAATTCTGTTGCGCCCGTTGCGATAGCCCTTAAGATATTTTTCTGTGAATCAATTTCAATAGAAACATCTACAGTATCTTCTTTTGCACCAGACTGTGCTATTTTTTCAATAATATCCATACGTATTTTTTTAATATCATTTTCCGTAGGATTTACAATGGTACGTTCGATTTGCTCTCTTACCATTGCAAGGGCAACTCCAATTGTAGAAATATATGGTGCATTTTTTGCTAATTTCCATTTCACATCCATATATTCTGCCAATGCATTTACAATAACAGTTCCACTACCGCCACCTCCAACTAAGGTGATAAATTTTTTGTCTAGTTCATATTCATCTATCAATTCGTTAATAACAACTTCTAATTTTTTCATTGCCAAATCCATTACCTGTCTTGCTGCATCTTCCGCAGAAATTCCCATATAAGAGCCCAAAACATCCCATGCCGCTTTGACTGTATTAATATTTCCTTTTGCATAATCATCTTCTGGTATATACCCTAAAAGATTTGCCGCTCCAGCTAATGTATAGGAATAATCATTTCCATCATTCGCTGCAATTAAAATATATTCACATGGATCATCTTTTCTCGGACTTACGAACTTTATTTCACCTGATTGAATTGCTTCATCTTTCTGAAAACATTCGTATTCTACTCCTGCAATATGTGCACTTCTTGGACCAATATCAACAATTTTTTTATCCTTCACGCGGACCATACTTCCACCTGCAACTCCTAAAGTTCTAACATCAAGAGATTGTAGGTAAGTTTTATGTCCACCTACCTGCGCATATTTAATCATTACTTTTCCATTTTTAATAACAGAAATATCTACACTTGTTCCCCCAACTTCAAAGAAAATACCATCTGATATTTTTTCATACATAAGGGCTCCCGCTACACCAGCTGCTAATCCTGACAGCATAGTCAGAATTGGTCTTTTTCTAACTTCATTGATGCTCATTACTCCGCCATCACAACGCATAATCATTAAGTTTGATTTGATTTTCATATCTAAAACAGCTTGTTCTGTCATATTTGCTGTTTCCATCATTTTAGGAATCAAGCTTGCATTCACAACCGCTGTTCTTGTTCTCATCTTCAATCCGTATAACTGCGAAATTTCATGTCCACCAGTAAAATACAACTGTTTCTCTTCTGCTTTTTTCATAACTTCAAGTTCTGCTGATGGATCATCCACACTATAAGCTGCAGATGCAACAATTACTTCAGAATTTTTTTCTAATAATTCATTAATCCCATCATCCACCGTTTGCTCATTTAAATTTTTAGTATCTATAAAAACATGTTCTGTATGCAAATATTTATTAGGTGCTAATTCTATTTTTTCAACATTGGTTTCTCCCTTTGCACTTCTAGCATCCATTCCAGTTCCCATACCAATAACTCCAACAGAAGCAACATCACCTTCCAATAAAGCATTTGTTGCCTGTGTTGTTCCATGTGCTATAAACACAACATCCTCTGGAGATATATCATTTTCTTTCATTAATTCTGATATAATCTTTACAATTCCAATTGCCACACCTTCTTTGTGTGTGGTAGGAATTTTTCTTTTTGCCATTACATCATAAGTTGTATTATCAATTAATACTGCATCTGTAAAAGTACCTCCAACATCAATACCAATTCTAACTTTTCTGCCCATGTAAGCACCTCTCTTCATTTCTGTTTCAATTTATAATATCATGTATTTTATACATTAATTTTCTTCTTTAATAATCCAAACTGGTTCTCATCATTCAATCAATTATCTATTATTTCTATATGTAAAATTATATTTTTAAAACAAGGCTGTGAAATGAACTACATTTGCACAGCCCTATTACTTTATTAATAATATTTTATAAACCGCTATAATAATTTAATTTTTATAAAGTCACTATAAAACTTGCTACTATTAATCCCACTAATGTAGAGGCCATAATCCATAAAATTGTTTTTTTCGTAAATTCATTAACATCTGTTTTTGTAAAATCAGCAATCCATACATTATGAGAATTTGTAGGGTCACATACTGATTGTACATTAGAATCTAATCTTAAAGCAACCATTGCGGCAATCGGATTCATTCCACTAACTGCCAATAATGCAACAATTCCACTTCCTAGTCCCCATACATTTAGAGGTCCTCTATAAATTGCCAATGGTGATAATAGACCAAATATTAAAATAAACATTAAACTACTTGATGGTATAATTGCATTTACAAATGGTGCTAAGATATCAGACACTTGTGTTGCCATTACCGCTTTTAATACCATACCAATTCCTATCATTAAACCAGCTGCACCAGCTGTATCTTGAATACCTTCTACAAATGCACTAGAAACAACCTGTATTGCATTCTTAGGAGTAGATAATATTAAAGTCAATACTATACCTATAATAATTGAAGATACCAATGGAACATTCCAAACAAAAACTAATAACACTGGAATAATTGGACTAATTAATGCAATTGATCTTACATTTTTCTCTGCAACAAGATCATTAGATGATGGCATTGCCCAAGCTTTTCTAGTTTTCTTGCTGAATTTTGTAAAATATAGAATTAAAATAAAACCAACAATAATCAAAGGAATTCCACATAATAATGAATATGAAGTAACTTCATTCTGGCTTAATCCTAATACATCGATATAAACTGCCAACGTACCAACGCTAAAGTTAACTCCGATTCCATTTGCTAATAAAAGAACAGTACCTGCAACAAGTGGACTTAAACCGGCGCTTATCATAATTGGTATAATAATTGTTCCAACCAAGATTACCATTCCAAGTCCGTTAGATGCTGCAAAAATAATAGAACTTACTACCAAAAAAGCCAATGCGATTGGAACTGGTTTATCTCCAGCCATTTCTGCTGCTTTTCGAATAATCGTCTTTGTGACTCCGACTTTTGATAGTACCTTTCCAAAAAATCCACCAAAAAACAGTCCTGCAATTGCTGTACTCATTCGCATAGCACCAGCCTCAA
Organism: Butyrivibrio sp.; assembly: GCA_041583675.1. Classification (GTDB taxonomy): domain Bacteria; phylum Bacillota; class Clostridia; order Lachnospirales; family Lachnospiraceae; genus Eshraghiella. Next base: position 11,782 of record JBFHFI010000013.1, read on the forward strand.
TAACATCTGTTGTTATACTATAATCTCCCCCTATAAAAGGAATTCCTGCAATCAAAGCAATACCTATTGCCATAATTGGGAGTGCTAGAATTGTTGGTAATTTTCGTGTCATCATAAGTGCAACCATGATAACAAACAAACCAAGTATTCCAATAATTTGTAAAGTCATAATAATAATCCTCCTTATAATTTTTTGTGACGAAATTCGCCCATGACTTTCCTTCTCCTATCTGTATTAAAATGAATTTAATAATTCATAAAACAGACTCTCATATATTTAAATACGCATGTTCAGATTTCAATTTTTCTTGAAGCTGAACAATGTTTATTTCTGAAGTATTACCATCACTTTTTGCTATAAGTGCGGCTGCTGTCCCACATGCATGCCCTAAAGCACCTACCGTTGGCGTTGTTCTAATTGCTGCCTGTGCTTCAAATGTTGACGAAACACATCTTCCTGTCACCAAAAGATTTGAAACTTCTTCGCAAACCATTACTTCAAAAGGTATACTATAAAATGTACCAATTTCAGATATAAAAGAACTATTGGTTCCTTCCCCTTTTGGATTATGAATATCAATAGGATAAGCCGAGTGTGCTATCACTGATGAAAACTCTTTTCGCTCCATAACATCTTTTGCTGTTAATGTATATTTTCCTCTTAGCTGCCTTGATCCACGAATTCCAACAGATGGTCCTGTTAATTCCAATAATGAATCTTCAAATCCCGGAATATATTTTTTAAAAAACAAATCTAATTCTCTACATTGTTTTCTTCCAATTACTTCTGCTTCGCTTAGAGAAATAGCATTCGTGGCATCTTTGTCCAGAATACGTGTTGTATTTACAATAAACTCTCCTGGTGTATTTGTTTCAAAGCATAGTATTTCTTCTCGTAAAATATTAATTTCACCACGAGCTCTTGCTTCATTAAATTCTTTGGTAAATCCTGCAAAAGAAAGTCGAGATGTTTGATACATTAATTCAATATTATTTTTCATTCTCGGAAATTCTTGAGCATGTTCTGCAATATAGTCTTTTAACTTTAACGTATCCACATTACAATATTTCATATTCATTGTCATTGGTTGCATTGCACCATCTATTTCTCTTCCTTTGGTCATCTTTGCTCCCGCCCACGTGGCTATGTCTCCATCTCCTGTTGCATCCACAAAAACTTTACCTTTCACATAATTCAATCCATCCTTATTACATACAACCAACGACTGTATTTTTTCATTTTTCATTTCAACTTTTCCAATTGCTGTATGAAATAATACATTACATCCTGCTTTGTCTAACATCTCATCCAATACAATCTTTAGTCCTTCTGACTGAAATGGTGTTAAATAACTTATATATTGTGTTGTATCTTTAATATGTCCAGGAGAACATCCTTTTTCTACCAATGCATCTACAATTTCTTGCATAATTCCCTGTATCACCTGTTGTTCCCCTGCATGAAAGGTCATCATTGGACCCACACCACAACCAGTTAATGTTCCACCCAAATAACCAGCTTGCTCAATAACTAATGTGCTGGCTCCATTTCGACCGGATGCAATTGCAGCAACTGCACCAGAAACCCCTCCTCCTGCAATAACAACGTCATAAATCTTATCATAAGAAAAACTTTCCATATAAACCTCCTCTTTTAATTTTGCACAAATCAAAATCATTTCAAATCACTTTAAAGGAAATGATTTTCATAATTTTTTTTGTAATATGATTAAATTACTATATATTTGTATAATTTGTATATATTTATATAATTTTTATTGGTTTTTACGTTATTATGCTAACATCATTTTCATTTGCTGTCAATAGTTTTGACGTTTTATTTCACTTAATTGAAAACTTTTTTCAATGCGTTTGATATCAATTGCACTTTTAGATACAATAATGTATAATATGCCTAGAAAATAGTAAGGAGTTTGTATTATGGTATCCAAAGTAATTTCCAAAATTATATCTATGCAATATAGTTTTACACTAAGTGAAAATGAGATCAGTCAATATGTCATTAACAATCCTGAATTAGTTGTTTCCAGCACTATAACTACAACTGCTAAGGAAACCGGCACTTCGGAGGCCAGTATAAATCGATTCTGTAAAAAAATCGGATACAAGGGATTTAATGCATTTAAAATAGCTTTAGCACAAGAAAACTTCTATAATAATATGATGAAACAGAATACGAATTCCACGGAAAACGGTTTTATTTCTTCTGTAACTGCTGACTATAGACAAATGCTTATAAATACATCTGCCTTATTAGATGAGAATACTGTACTAGCAACTGTTAAAGCAATGAAAGAAGCAAATTGTATTCATATTTTCTCACTTTCAAACCTTTCTATTATAGCAAATGAACTGCAATTTCGTTTTGACCAAATAGGCTTTCATTCCAAAGCTTACACTGATATTTTAGAAATGCGAATTCAAGCAACAAATATCGTTGCTGGTGACTTATCCATTATTATTGCTCCCACTATAACAATGCGTGATATCTTTCAAGTTGCTGGTGCTTCTTTAGAACGCGGGGCTAAAAATCTAACGATTACAAGCTATGATTCACCTAAGTTAAATGATATTTCAGATTTTAAATTTGTTATTGCAGATAAAATAGTAGCAAGTAATTCTGTATCCCTTTCAAATAATATCATGTTCTTATATGTTATCGATATTTTGTTCACTGCTTTATTAAGTTCTGATAAATCATTAAGACAAAAAAAATTAAATAGTGATGCAATTTCTAATAATTATCAACTTATGGATTCTTTTGCATTTGACTATTAAATTGTTTTTCCAATAAAAAAAGGCTTAATAGCCTTTTTTTATTGCCTTTCTCTGTAATTTACTTAAACTTTATTTTACAATATATTCTCTAAGATCTGAATTCATAATCCTCGTAAGTTCATTAATATTTTCATTTAGTGTTTCTGTAAATAAAAATCCAAAAGGATTTTCTTGTTTACTATAATCAAGTTTTCTAAGACAAAGGATTTTCACAAAATCTTTTTCCAACATTTCAAAATCAAATATTTCTCCTTTTGCATAATCCTCTGGCTTATTCAAAAGTATAAGGGTATATTTTTTGCCCTCTTTGCCTTTTAAAAGTTCATCCCAATTAGGTCGTATATTATTAAAATAATAATCATATGTATAAAATCCAAAAGCAAACTTCGTAATATCCGTTGTACACCATCCTGCAAATCTTAAGGGATTAAATTCAATTGGCATAATTTCATTTGCTTGATTGATTCTAACTTCCATATGAAACGGAAAATTTTTAACACCTAAGACTGTATTTATATTATTTAAATATGCTTCAAATATTGGTACATATTCCTCCAATATATCTTTACTCGTATAATATAATGTATCACGCACGTCAGATTCTGATGCAAACTCATGAACTAAAATATCTAAAACTACCCCCCGACCATTTTCATCAAAATATGCATCTACCGCGTATTCTCGTCCTGTGATATATTGTTCCAAAATAAATTCTTTTTCCCCTACTACTGATGCCGGAAATATACTTTTCCAATTTCCATATGTCTTTTTAATATCTTCAATTGCAATCTTTAAACAATGCTCATCCATAAGTGCATAGACTCCCGCACTGAAAAAACCTACTACTGGTTTTAATATAAGTGGATAGTCGCTTGTTTTTATCTTTAAATTATCCAAATCATCAATATCAATTTTCTCAAAATAAAAATCAGGATAGAGATTTCTTATTTTTTCTCTAAATATGAATTTATCTTTCATAATATCAATGCAACTTAATAAAGAACTATTTTCAATATTTTTATGAATCCAATCCAGTGAATTTTCAGAAAGTGTATATATTCTAGCATTTTCCTTGTATAACTTTGCAAAGTCTTTTTCTGGAATCAAATTAAAAAAATGACCTTTGTTTTCTTTTTCTGAAATCCAACTTTTTAAAACAGGTATTTGAGACATATCTAAATAGTTTTTTAATTCTTCAGAAATATATGGTTTATCAATAATAATCATATTTCTATTCTCCTTTTCCCCATGTCACAATGTAAAAATAGTCTTTATTTTTAAAAATATTTACTTTTTTGTGCTATCGAATTATCTTTATATGCTTGTAAAAGAGCTTCTAAATCATGAATATTTTCCTTTAATTCAATACCAATATCCGTATCTCCAACATTTCTTCTTTTTTCAAACACCTCAACTGTAAAGGTGTCTGAAATAATATCTGTTTCCTCCACCACTGCTTTTTCCGTTGTTTCAAACTTTTCATGTTCTACCATTCGAATTCTTCTTGAATTAGAGACTAATGTATAACCTGCAATTCCAGTCATTTTATGGTAAGCTTTTGAGAATCCTCCATCTATTAATAGCAATTTCCCATCACACTTTACTGGTGTCTCTCCATTTCTCACTTCAACTGGAACATGCCCATTAATAATATGTGATTTATCTGTTTGCATTCCGAACTCTTTAAAAATACGATTTATCACTGTATGATTATTTAACATCTCATAATAATAATTCTTAACTTCTATATGGGAATCCTGATTTTCAACAAAAATTCTCTCAAATGTAGAAATTTTATTTCTTCCAAACAATGGAGATTTTGGTCCATTCCAAAGATACCACAAAATATCTTTACCTTTTATATTTTCTTCTGATTCTTTTTTCGAAAATCTTCCTTTTCGAGCATAGTTTTCAAGAACATCATATAATTTTTTTCCAGAATATTCTTTTCCAAATAATTTCATTTTGCTAAAGCTGCCATCTTCCTCTAACGGTACACATCCGTGATATAACAAATTCGAATTATACACTTTATACATTCCGCCTTTTAAAAATAAAAACTTTACATGTTTTTGTAATTTTTCACTGGATTCAAACCCTTGTTTCAACCTTAGCATCACTTGTTCTTCTTCTATGGTCAATTGATATGGATTCTTCTGGTCAACTGTGGGGAATTCTGTATCTCTCATCTTGTATTTTATACCATCTATAATAACCGTATGGTCGCCATAATTTATTTTATCCAACAACAAACGATCTTCCATCTCAAATTCAGGATAACCCAAAATTATCTTTCCTTCTAACTTAAATTGAATAATAGAAATTGCTTTATATATTTTTGATTCAATTCCTTGTTCTCCATAATTATTATTGTTTATTACTTTAAAAATATCACAATTAACATTTTCATATTCCTTTAATGAAAAAGCAGTTAATGGCATTAAATTAATTCCATACCCATCTTCCAAAGCATCTAAATTTCCATATTTTACTGACATTCTAATCACATTAGCAATACATGCCAAATGTCCACAGGCTGCACCCATCCACACAATATCATGATTTCCCCATTGAACATCTACTGAATGGTAGTCACACAAAGTATCTAATATCAGATGTGGCCCTGGTCCTCGAACATAGATGTCCCCTCTTATATGAAGATGATCAATCACCAGTCGTTGAATCAAATTACACAGAGTTTGAATAAACACCTCCGCTTCTCCTATCCGCACTATTGTTTGAATAATCTCATTATAATAAGCTTCTTTATCCAATACTTCTTCTTTTTCAGTAATTAATTCTTCCACCACATATATAAAATCTTTTGGAATGGCTTTTCTTACTTTAGAACGCGTATATTTTGAAGAAACACTTTTTAAAACTCTTACAAGACTATGCAATGTAATAATATATAATTCATCAAGATTTGTTTCTTGCTCTTTAATAATTTCTAATTTTTCCTTTGGATAATAAATAAGTGCCGCCAAACTTCTTTTAGCGGAATCTGTTAATGTATTACTAAAAATTTCATCAATTTTCCCTCTAACCGCTCCTGAACCATTTTTTAATATATGGCTAAACTGTTCATATTCCCCATGTAGGTCTGACAAAAAATGTTCAGTACCTTTTGGCAAACTAAGAATGGCCTGTAAATTAATAATTTCAGTTGATGCATCTCTAATTGTGGGATACTGTTTAGATAAAATTTCAAGGTATTTTTCTATTTTTTTGCTCATATTATACTTCTCCATATTTTTTTATAATCCCCATTTATATTACAAATATAAAATCATTTAACAACATCTTCATTTTAAACTATCTTCAATGATAATGCTACTATTTTACAATTATTTAATATCCTCATTCTTCTGAAATCGCAAATAATGCTGCTCTTTTAGCATGAATAAATGCAGTATCAAAAACAGGAAGTTCTGTATCCCTTTGTCTAATTAGTAGTCCTATTTCTGTACATCCAAGAATAACGCCTTGTGCTCCTTGGTCATTCATCAAATTAATGATTCTTAGATATTCTTGTTTGGAATTTTCATTTATAATTCCCAAACACAATTCATTATAAATGATATGATTGATAATCTCTATATCATCATCACATGGAATCAATACTTCTATCCCTGCATCAATCAGTTTTTCTTTGTAGAAATCCTCTTTCATAGTGTACTTTGTTCCAAACAAGGCAACCTTTTTTATGTGATTCTCATTTAGAATATGCGCTGTCGCTTCTGCAATATGAAGAATTGGAATCTTGATTTTATTTTGTATTTCAGGTGCAATTTTATGCATCGTATTTGTACATATTACTATAAAATCAGCACCTGCTTTTTCCAGACTCACTGCTGCCATAGATAAAACCTCTGCACTTTTCTCCCATTCTCCATTTGCTTGAAACTTTTCTATTTCTTGAAAATCCACACTATATAATATAACTTTCGCTGAGTGTAAACCTCCGAGCTCCTCTTTTACCACTTGGTTGACAATTTGATAATAAGTTACTGTGCTTTCCCAACTCATTCCTCCAATTAACCCAATAGTTTTCATCCTCTTTCTCCTTTTCTTCCAAATACATAAACTCTTCTTTTAATATATTTTACTACAATTTTGACCAAAAGAAAAAGTTATTGCATAGATTTCCACCCAACAATAACTTTTCCCACATAATAGCAACTACCTACCCTTATGCTTTTGTTTTCTTTTTTCTTGTTTTTGATTAAACTGTAATTTTTTCTCTAATTCTTTTTGTTCTTTACTTTTTTTCTTTCGTACTAATTTGTACTGTTCTTGTTTCAATTGTAAAGCTTGTTGAGATTTTGTGCTAATTCCAATGTTTTGAGTCTCTTTCTTTGCCAATCTCTGCAATCTTTTTGGATTCACTCTTGTCTTTTTAACTATAAAATCTTCTACAAATGGACTAAATTTCAAAAGATAATAATTTTCCAAAATCCACTCGTCGATTTCACAATCCTTAGGTTGGGACCCAAATGTGATTTTACAAACAGCAAGCATTCCACATTCCATTCTTTCAAACACACCCACCCAAAATGGGTCTTCAAAAAACACAATCAATTTCACATTTGCTTTGTTCATTAAAATTCCTCCTTTATGAATTAATGAACAAAGAATGGACAACCAAGGAGGCAGGTTACTGACAACATGAAAAATGTTGCTCCCGGACTACCTACCGGGATGTGTTTCTATCTTTGTGTTAATATTATATCATAAATATATAAAAAAACGAGTACTCAGTTTTCAACTAATATACTCGTTTTATAAATTTATTCTTATACTATATTTTTTCCAAGCTCATCTGCTGTCATAATTGCCGCATATACAACTTCAGGTGTAATTGTTTCAATCATATTGTGAATTGTTTCATCTTTCACTGATGCAGCAATTGCAACTTTCATCATATCCTCTTTATTTACATTTTTGATTCCCAATTCAGCTAATGTTGTTGGCAACCCAACTGACTTACAGAATCGAATTACTTGTGTTAATTCTTCCATTGAACTATTTTCAATTACTAATTGAGAAATAGTTCCAAATGCAACTTTTTCTCCATGATATAGGTGATGGCATTCTTCTAATACTGTAAATCCATTATGAATCGCATGAGCTCCAGCTAATCCACCACTTTCAAATCCAATACCACTTAATAATGTATTTGCTTCAATAATTGCTTCTAATGCAGGTGTTACACATTGATTCTCCGCAGATAATTTTGCCTTATATCCTTCTGTCATTAATGTATCAAAACATAATTTTGCTAAAGCCAATCCCGCTCTTGTTGCTTTTCCACCAGCCATTGTAGAGGCATTTGATTTTACAGATGCTCTCGCTTCAAAATAAGTTGCAAGTGCGTCTCCCATTCCTGAAACCAATAATCTTGCAGGTGCTTTTGCAATAATATCTGTATCCATAATTACTGCATCCGGATTTTTAGGAAGCACGAAATATGATTCAAATTCACCCTCATCTGTATAGATAACAGATAGAGCACTACATGGTGCATCTGTTGATGCAATCGTTGGTACAATTACAACTGGTAAAGATAGATTATGCGCAACTGCTTTTGCTGTATCCAAGGTTTTTCCACCGCCGACACCCATTACAACATCAATTTTATTTTCTTTACAAATTTCTTGTAATTTTTTAATTTCATTTTGGGAACATTCTCCCTCAAATGCTTGGAAAACAACGCTTGAATCTGAATTTTTATATCCTTCTTCAATTGCTTTTCCTACTCTTTTAATTCCTGAATTTGAGGCAAACACCATTACTTTAGATCCTAATGGCTGTGTATATTCACTTAACTTTGAAATTTCGCCTGCTCCTTGAACATATTTACTTGGTAAAATTATAATTTGGCTCATATTATTTCCTCTCTTTAAGTAATATTATTATAGATATGTTAATTATATAACAATATTGCATCTTTGTCACTATCTTATGCTATTAAAAAGCATTTTTTTATCTAATTCAAACTTATTATTTTATAAAACATATAAAATAATAAAATTTCCCACAAAAAAAAACATTTTCACAAATAATGAAACTACTTTTTATTTTATACTATATAATTTTTTATTTAATTTTTTCGGAAAATTATCGTCTCCAAATTAAATAAATCATATCAATTAATTGTTTACCTATTTTCATAAAAAGGCTCCTATATATTGAATTTGTTTATTCGCTCACAGAAATCCCTGCATTTAAAATCAAATATTATTTCTTACCTGTTTTCGAATTTTTATCACGCGATTGCGTCCGTATATTTTTTTGTTTTGTATTTCCTTTTTTTAATATTTTTTTATTTTTCTTTAACTTATCTGGATTTTTAAATGACATATAGATTCACTCCTTTTTAGAAAATATTCAACCATTTTGGATTCATACAACTAGTATATATTTTATGAGTCTAATCAAGTGAATTTTAAATTATTCTCTACTAAAACCTTATAAATTCAGTA
>JBFHFI010000014.1:0-21003 GCA_041583675.1 Butyrivibrio sp.
CTTTTTATGATAGTGATGGAGATGGAATAGGAGATATCCAAGGTTTAATTTCTCAGATAGAATATATTAAGAATCTTGGATTCACAAGTATTTGGTTATTACCGTTTACACAATCTACGACCTATCATAAATATGATGTAGTGGATTATTATACTATTGATTCTGAATATGGGACTATGGAAGATTTTGATGAATTAGTGGAAGTTTGTAATAATGAGAATATTGATATTTACATGGATTTTGTAATAAACCATACATCAACAAAAAATGAATGGTTTATAGAAGCTTCAGAGTATATTCGGTCTTTAGAAGATGGAGAAGAACCGGATTATAATGAATGTCCCTATGCGGAATATTATAATTTCAAACAAGCAGATGTGAAACCTTTGGGATGGAATTTATTAAGTGGAACTTCAGATTGGTATTATGAAAGCGTGTTCTGGGATCAAATGCCAGATTTGAATTTGGATTCAGATTTAGTGCGTACGGAAATTCAAGATATTGCAACATTTTGGATTGATAAGGGAATCCGTGGATTTCGATTGGATGCGGCACTTCATTATTATGAAAATAATAATACCAAAAGTACAGAGGCTTTGAAATGGTTTTATGATTATGTAGAAGCAATAGATTCGTCTATATACTGTGTGGCAGAAGTTTGGGATTCTTATTCTACGATTCAAGAATTTTATGAAAGTGGAGTGGATAGTTTATTCAATTTTATACTAGGAAATAGTGATGGATTATTTATAAAAACAGTAAATAGACTTGGAAATGGAAAAGGTGGGGCTAGTTTAGCAGAAAATATAGTAACGCTTCAGGAAAAATTCATGTCAATTAATCCTAATTATGTGGATGGAGTCTTTTTATCTAACCATGATACAGGAAGAGCGGCAGGTTTTTTAAGTAGGAATGAAGATAAGATTAAATTAGCGGCAGGTTTAGAAATTCTTTCTACAGGATGTGTTTATGTATATTATGGAGAAGAACTGGGAATGTCGGGATCCGGAATTGATGAGAATAAAAGAGCCCCTATGTACTGGAGCGAAGACACTGATGAAGAAGGAATGACAGATGGTCCTATAGGAATGACAGTTCAAGAGAATTCTTTTGGGTCCTTAGAGACACAGGCAGAGGATGATTCATCAATTTATAATTATTATAGAAAAGCACTTTATATCAGAAATAAATATCCACAGATTGGAAGAGGAATTATGACTGTTATGGAGGATGTAACTTCTCAAGATGGAAATATTTGTGGAGTGACTAAAACTTATGAGGATACAACATTGTATTTGATTTATAATATTAATTCAGAAGCAACTACAGTTCAAGTATCACAAGATACCTATGATTATACTGAAATGATAGATTATTTGTGTACAGGTGATGAAATTCCTTCTTTGGAAGGAACTGAATTAACAATTCCGGCCTATGGATGTGTAATACTTGAATAATGATAGTTTTAAAAACCTAGTAGCAATGCTGCTAGGTTTTTAATTATTCTAAAATATAATCAAAGGAAACACGATTTATAATATATGGATTGAATTTTTCTCCCATTTGCACATGTTTGGGATGCTTTAGATATTGATCTAAAACAGACTTTTCTTTTAAAGTCATCTCAATCATAACATCCATATTCGAAGTTCGATCAACGGCATTTAAATAAACATTGGATTCTAAAACACCATCGATATCTTGGGTAATAATTGAGAAACAATTTTGGAATTCCTCTAAGTATGTTTGATTAAAAAAACCAGCTTGAAATTTAAAAAGTACATAGTGTTTTAACATAACTGCTCCTTATTATTCCGCCGCAAGTGCAAAGCACTGAGGGGGACTTACCAAATTCCGCCGCAAGTGAAAAGCACTGAGGGGGACTTACCAAATTCCGCCGCAAGTGAAAAGCACTGAGGGGGACTTTTGTTATTTATAAAAAATGTTTGTAAAGTAATATTACCATTTCTATTGATGGTGGTAAAGTTGATTAAAATAGAATTTCAATTTATTTTTGGATAAGCTCATTATATTTATTGCTTGAAAATTCCATAGGTGAATTTTACACTATTTTTTGTAAGGAATAGTCTTGACACAATTCAATACAGATGCTAACATAAATACAAATCTATGAACAAAGATAGTACTTTATAATTGAAACTTGCAGAGAGTCACAGTAGGTGAAAAGTGACAGTGAATTTATGAAGGAATGGTTTTGGGAGATGTAGAGTGAAATAATAGTAGCTTGTGCCGTAATTCTGCGTTAAAGAAGAAGATATAGAGTTTATTCTGTATTGGATTAAGCTAGAGATTTTAAATCTTTAGGAATTGGGGTGGCACCACGAGAATATTCGTCCCCGACTGAATGCTTATTCAGTCGGGGATTTTTTATGTATAAAAATATAAAAATAGGAGTAGGAGGATATCATGAGTTATAGTATATATTTACCATCATATTCAATTGGAATTGATGCCTATGAAAAGATTGATTCCATCTGTAAGGCATATGGTTCCAGAGCAATTGCAATTGGTGGACATAAGGCTATAAAAGCTTCTAAAGCAAAAATATGTAAAGCAGTAGAGTCATCAGAAATTAGTATCTTGGATTTTCTTTGGTATGGAGGAGAAGCAAGTTATGAAAATGTTGAAAAATTACAATTAGATAGCTTTGTACAACAGGCAGATATGATATTTGCAATTGGTGGTGGCAAAGCGTTGGATACAGCCAAAGCTTTAGGAGATATTTTACACAAACCTGTATTTACATTTCCAACAATTTCATCTAATTGTTCTGCTTGCACCAGTGTGTCTATTATGTATCATCAAGATGGTAGTTTTAAAAATCCATATTTTTTTCAACAGCCACCAACTCATGCATTTATTGATTTGGAAATTATTTCAAAAGCTCCGGATCAATATATGTGGGCAGGACTAGGAGATAGTTATGCAAAGTATTTTGAAAGCTCTATTTCTTCTAGAGGGGAAGAAATTCCACAATATATAACAGCAGGAATAATGAATGCAAAAATGTGTTATGAGACAATTTTGAAATATGGAGCGCAGGGACTAAAGGATAATAAACAAGGAATTGTTTCAGCAGCATTTGAACAAGCGGTATTATCTGTGATTGTGACAACGGGCATTGCTTCAATTTTATTAACTTCTGATCATATTATTGATTATAATACAGGACTAGCACATGGGATTTTTTATGCATTAACATCCTTTCCCAAGATAGAAGAAAATCATTTACATGGGGAATTAGTTGGTTTGGGAATTTTAGTATTGTTATTGGTAGATGAGAACTTAGAAGATTTTAATAAAGTATATGATTTTAATCAACAAGTGGATTTACCTATTTCAGTAGAAAATATAGAATTATCTAAGGAGGAACTACAACAAGTAATTCATAATGCAGTATTAATGAAAGATATAGAACATAATCCGTATCAAATTACGGAAGAGATGTTAGAAAATGCATTTAATGCGTTAAAAGCGTTTAATGATAGATAAGATAATTATGGAGGAAAAAAATGAAAAAGAGAATGAGTATTGGTTTAATATTTTTAATGGTATTAGCAAGTGTATTTACCTTAACAGGATGTAAAACACAGGATGAGGATACAACCAAAATTGGAATTATCCTATTAATTGAAAATGGTGCATTTTCAGATATGAGAGATGGAATTATTTCTGAATTAGAAGCAAATGGATATACAGAAGATAATTCTGAAATTATTGTTCAAAATGCACAGGGGGATGCAACAGCAGTAAATACAATTGCACAGGATATGGCAGACGGATCTTATGATGTAGTATTTACAATTGCAACACCATCAACACAGGCAATGGTTAATCAAGAATCAGATACACCAACGTTTTTCTGTTCTGTTTCAGCACCAGTTGCTGCAGGAGTTATCACAGATATGGAACATCCTGATAAAAATGCAACAGGAACTTCTAATGCAATTCCAATTTATAAAATATTTGATTTAAGTGATCAATTAACACCAGATGTAGAAACTTATGGATTCTTGTATTGTACAAGTGAAGATAATTCAGTAAATACAATTGAAGCAGCAAAGGCTTACTGTGATGAAAATGGAATTGATTATGAAGAAGCAACTGTTACTAATTCATCAGAAGTACAACAAGCTGTTGATATTCTTGCAGATAAAGTGGATGCAATATTTGTTCCAAATGATAGTGTAATTCAATCTGCAATGGCTACAGTAACAGAAGTTACAAGAGAAAAACAAATTCCTGTATATGCAAGTTCAGCAACAACTGTTGTATCCGGAGCTTTTGCAACAATAGCAATTAGTGATACAGAAATAGGAGAACTTACTGCAGAGATGGCTATTCAATATTTAGAAGGTACAGCAATAGAAGATATTCCTTCCGTAGTAGTTGAAGCATCTCATACTGTAATTAATAGTGATACATTATTATCATTAGGATATACATTATCAGATGATATTATGAATAGTTCTGAATTTGTAGAAGATGCAGAATAATAGAAGATAATATTTACATCAGGCGAATGGTAATTATCATTCGCCTATCTCTATCTTACAAGGAGGACTAGATGAGTTTATTAATTGGATCCTTATATTTAGGATTGTTTTATGGATTAATGGTAGTTGGTATTTATATTAGCTTTCGAATATTAAATATACCTGATCTAACAACAGAAGGAAGTTTTGTATTTGGTCTTTCTCTATCGGCTTTGTTTGTTAGAAGTGGACATCCATATCTTGGATTGTTGATTGCTACGATAGGTGGATTTTTTGCAGGTTGTGTAACTGGATGGTTGCAGACCAAATTAAAGATACATCCAATATTAGCTGGAATTTTAACGATGACATCATTGTATTCAATTAATTTATGGGTGCTTGGTGGTGCTAACTTATCTTTAATTGGAGAAAATACAATGGTTTCTCATTTTAGAGAATTACTACCTCAATATGATAAAGATATTGTTAAATTAATGATTGCGATTGGAATAACAATTGTAGTAACAATTTTAATGAGTATGTTTTTTAAAACACATTTTGGATTATGTATTAGGGCTGTTGGAGATAATGAAGAAATGTTGAGAGCATCTTCTGTAAATGTGGACGCAACTAAGATTGTTGCCATTGGTATTGCTAATGCTTGCGTTGCCTTAAGTGGAGGATTTATTGCACAGGCACAGGGATATGCAGATGTGAATTCAGGAGTGGGTATTTTAATAGCGGGATTAGCCTCGGTTATTATAGGAGAAGCAATCTTTGGAAAACGAGGAGTCACAATTGGTTTGATTTCTGCACTAGTAGGTTCTATTGTATATAGATTAATTATTGCATTTGCTTTGAAGTATAGTGTATTTCCACAATCTATGTTTAAATTAGTTTCTGCATTAATTGTTGCGATTACATTAGCAATGCCTACAATAGGGATGCTGAAAGAAAAGCATAAAATTAAAATAAAAGGGAAATTAGAAATGAAAATACATAGAGAGACCAATAATAGAGAACATAGAAATTAATAGAGAGGAGTGTGGACTAGTTGTTAGAAATTGTAAATGCATCCAAAACTTTTGCACAAGGAACTTCAAATGCTCATAAGGCTTTGAATCATATGAATCTTACATTAGACAAAGGTGATTTTGTTACTATAATAGGTTCAAATGGAGCTGGAAAATCAACTCTATTTAATGCGATATGTGGTGGATTCTGGTTAGATGAAGGAAGTGTTTTTTTAGATGGGGAAAATATATCTTATCAGCAAGAACATATTAGAGCAAGAAATATTGGAAGAATTTTTCAAGATCCCATGAAGGGAACAGCACCTCATCTTACAATAGAAGAAAATTTGGCATTGGCATATTCAAATAGTAAAAAAAATAGCTTTTCTTTTGCTATTTCATCAAAAGAAAGAAAACTATTTAAAGAGGCATTATCTGAATTTGATATGGGATTAGAAGATAGAATGAAAACGAAAGTAGGAATTTTATCAGGGGGACAACGCCAGGTGGTTACACTTTTAATGGCAACCTTGGTTGTTCCCAAATTATTATTATTGGATGAACATACAGCAGCTTTGGATCCAGCAACAGCAGAACGTGTAATGGTAATAACCAATGACATTATTAAAAGGAATCATTTGACAACATTAATGATAACCCATAATGTGCAATCTGCATTAAATACGGGGAATAGAACAATTATGTTGGATAATGGTGAAGTTATTTTTGATATATTAGAAGATGAGAGAAAAAATATGACGGTTCAAGATTTAATGAAAAAATATAATAGTAAAAAACATGTGGATTTAGCCTCAGACAAGATGCTTTTTACTTAAAATTCAGTATTTTTCAAGGGTGTAAAATACGCGTAAAATGTTTGATAAAAATTTGACAATTAAAAATATTAGTGATATTATATTTTCGTAAGTGAAAAACATTCTTGAAGTATACTGTATCATAAAGTATATAAGAGAAAGGAGTAATAATGAAGGCAGTATATCCAGGAAGTTTTGATCCAGTTACTTTGGGTCATCTAGATATCATTAAACGTTCTTCAATGATTGCAGACGAATTAGTAGTTGGTATTCTTGTGAATACAAACAAACAGGAACCAATGTTTACAATGGATGAACGCTATGAGATGCTAAAGGAATCGGTAAAGGATTTACCAAATGTTACGGTACAGGTATTTGAGGGAATGACGATCGATTTTGCAAGAAAAAATCAAGCGAAAGTAATTATAAGAGGATTAAGAGTTATTTCTGATTATGAAACAGAAATGCAAATAGCACAGACAAACAGAAATATTGACTCATCAATAGAAACAATGTTTTTATCAACAGGACTTGAGTATTCATTTTTGAGTTCAACAATTGCAAAAGAAGTTGCGTTTTATAACGCAGGGGTAGAGAAACTTGTGCCACCTGCTGTTGTTGAAAAATTTAAAGAAGTATACAAACGCTAATTTTCTCTCGAGAAGAGAAAACATTAAAAGGAGGATTTTTTTTATGTCAAAAAAAGTGGTTTTAGCTGGAGCATGTCGTACAGCAATCGGTACAATGGGGGGAAGTTTAGCAGGAGTACCTGCAGCAGATCTTGGATCAATTGTTATTAAAGAAGCAATTAAAAGAGCTGGAATAAAAGAAAATGATGTAGATCATGTATATATGGGATGCGTAATTCAAGCTGGTCTTGGACAAAATGTAGCACGTCAATCATCTATTAAAGCTGGTTTACCAATTGAAACACCTGCAGTTACAATTAATGTTGTATGTGGATCAGGACTTAATGCTGTAAATATGGCGGCTCAGATGATTATAGCTGGAGATGCAGATATTGTAATCGCTGGTGGTATGGAAAATATGTCAGCTGCACCTTATGCACTTCCACAAGCACGTTTTGGATATAGAATGGGCAATGGAAAAATGGTTGATACTATGGTAAATGATGCACTTTGGGATGCATTTAATGATTACCATATGATTAGAACTGCTGATAATATTGCAGAACAATGGAAATTAACAAGAGAAGAATTAGATGCATTTGCTTTAGAAAGTCAGACAAAAGCTGTTGCAGCACAAGCTGCAGGAAAATTCAAAGATGAAATCGTACCAGTTGAAGTTAAAGTAAAAAGAGATACTGTTATGTTTGATACAGATGAAGGACCTCGTGCTGGAACCACAATTGAAAAGCTTGCAAAACTTCGTTCTATTAATAAAGATGGTTTTGTTACAGCTGGTAATGCTTCAGGAATTAATGATGGAGCAGCAGCAATTGTAGTTATGTCAGAAGAAAAAGCAAAAGAACTTGGTGTTACACCAATGGCAACTTGGATTGCTGGAGCTCTTGCGGGAGTTGATCCTTCAATTATGGGAATTGGTCCTGTTGCTGCTACTAAAAAAGTTCTTGCAAAAACAGGTATGAGTATAGATGAATTTGATCTTATTGAAGCAAACGAAGCATTTGCTGCACAGTCAGTAGCTGTTGGAAGAGATCTCGGATTTGATTTATCAAAATTAAATGTAAATGGTGGAGCAATTGCACTTGGTCATCCAGTAGGAGCTTCAGGATGTAGAATTTTAGTAACACTTTTACATGAGATGGAAAAACAAGATTCTAAAAAAGGTCTAGCAACACTTTGTATCGGTGGTGGAATGGGCTGTTCAGTTGTAGTTGAGCGCTAATAATAAAATAGTAATACAATGATAACTGCCTTGTGGCAGTTATCATAATGTTAAAGTATAAATAAAGGAGACTATGATATGGAATTCGTAACATACGAAGTAGAAGGCGCAGTTGGTATTATTACTATTAATCGTCCAAAAGCATTAAATGCACTTAATAGTAATGTATTAGAAGAACTTGATGCAACATTTGATGCAGTGGATTTAGATACTGTTAGATGTTTAGTTCTTACAGGGGCAGGAGAGAAGTCTTTTGTTGCAGGAGCAGACATTGGAGAAATGAGCACTTTAACCAAAGCAGAAGGTGAATTATTTGGGAAAAAAGGAAATGATGTATTTCGTAAAATTGAAGTATTCCCAATACCTGTTATTGCAGCAATCAATGGATTTGCACTAGGTGGTGGTTGTGAAATTTCAATGAGTTGTGACATTAGAATATGTTCTGATAATGCTCTTTTTGGTCAACCAGAAGTAGGTCTTGGAATTACACCTGGATTTGGTGGAACACAGAGACTTGCAAGAGTTGTAGGACTTGGAAAAGCAAAAGAAATGATATATTCTGGTAGAAATATTAAGGCAGAAGAAGCTTATAGAATTGGTCTTGTAAATAATGTATATTCATTAGAAGAATTAATGCCAGCAGCAAAAAAACTTGCTTCTATTATTGCTTCAAATGCTCCAATCGCAGTACGTAATTGTAAAAAAGCTATTAATGATGGTTTACAAGTAGATATGGACCAAGCATTGGTAATAGAAGAAAGCCTTTTTGGAAACTGTTTTGAAACAGAAGATCAAAAAGCTGGAATGGGTAATTTCTTAGAAAAAGACAAAGAAAAAAAACTAAGAGTTGTTCCATTTAAAAATTGTTAATTTATATTTAAATATAATTTAGGAGGATTAAAAATGAAAGTTGGTATTATTGGCGCTGGTACAATGGGTGCAGGAATTGCACAAGCATTTGCACAGACAGAAGGATATGAAGTATGTCTTTGTGATATTAATAACGAATTTGCAGCAAATGGAAAAAACAGAATTGCAAAAGGTCTTGATAGATTAGTTAGCAAGGGTAAAATGGATCAAGCAAAAGCTGATGGCATTGTTGCAAAAATAACAACAGGAACAAAAGAAATCTGTACTGAGTGTGATCTTGTAGTGGAAGCTGCACTTGAGAATATGGAAATCAAAAAACAAACATTCAAAGAATTACAAGAAATCTGTAAAGCAGATTGTATGTTTGCAACAAATACATCATCACTTTCTATAACAGAAATTGGTGCAGGTCTTGATAGACCAGTGATAGGAATGCATTTCTTTAATCCAGCACCTGTTATGAAGCTTGTAGAAGTAATTGCAGGATTAAATACACCAATTGAAATGGTTGATAAAATTAAAGCTATTTCTGAAGAAATTGGAAAGACACCTGTACAAGTTGAAGAAGCAGCAGGATTTGTTGTGAATAGAATTCTTATTCCAATGATAAATGAAGCAGTTGGTATTTTTGCAGAAGGAGTAGCTTCAGCAGAAGGAATTGATAATGCAATGAAACTTGGAGCAGCGCATCCAATGGGACCATTGGCATTAGGAGATCTTGTAGGGCTTGATATTGTTCTTGCTATTATGGAAGTTCTTCAGTCAGAAACAGGAGATTCAAAGTATCGCCCACATCCACTTCTTAAGAAAATGGTTCGTGGTGGACAATTAGGAAGGAAATCTGGAAAAGGTTTCTACGATTACAGCAAATAATAATAGATTAATGGAGGAATTATAATCATGGATTTTTTATTGGATAAAAAACATGAGATGGCTAGATCCCTTTTCAGGGAATTTGCCGAAAATGAAGTAAAGCCTCTCGCTCAGGATGTTGACGAGACAGAAGAGTTTCCTATGGAAACCGCTAAGAAAATGGGGAAATATGGATTTATGGGAATACCTATTCCAAAAGAATATGGTGGACAAGGTTGTGATGCTTTAACATATACTATGTGTGTAGAAGAGTTATCTAAAGTTTGTGGAACAACGGGTGTTGTTGTATCAGCACATACATCTCTTTGTGCAGATCCTATTTTAACTTATGGAACAGAAGAACAGAAAATGAAATATCTTCCATCTCTTGCAAGTGGTGAGAAAATTGGTGCTTTTGGACTTACAGAACCAGGTGCAGGAACTGACGCACAGGGTGTTCAAACAAGAGCATATATAGATGGAGACGAGTGGGTTCTTAATGGATCCAAAACTTTTATTACAAATGGTAAAGTTGCAGATGTATACATTATTATTGCAATTACAGATGTAGTGGAAGATAAAAGAGGAAGAAAGAAAAAGAATTTTTCTGCATTTATAGTAGAAAAAGGAACTGAAGGATTTTCATTTGGAACAAAAGAAAAGAAAATGGGTATCCGTGGATCAGCAACTTATGAGTTGATTTTCCAAGATTGTAGAATTCCAAAAGATGCTTTACTTGGTAAACAAGGAAAGGGATTCCCAATCGCAATGCATACACTTGATGGTGGACGTATTGGAATCGCTGCTCAGGCATTAGGACTTGCAGAAGGTGCTTTGGAAACAACAATTGAATATGTAAAAGAAAGAAAACAGTTTGGTCGTTCAATTGCTGCACAGCAGAATACACAATTTCAATTAGCAGATATGGCTACAAAGGTTGAAGCTGCAAAATTACTTGTATACAAGGCTGCAATGGCAAAAGCAACACAAAGAAATTATTCATTTGAAGCTGCTCAAGCAAAACTATATGCTGCAGAAGTTGCAATGGAAGTTACAACAAAAGCGGTTCAGTTACATGGTGGATATGGTTACATCAGAGAATATGATGTTGAAAGAATGATGCGTGATGCAAAAATTACTGAAATTTATGAAGGAACTTCAGAAGTTCAGAAAATGGTAATTGCAGGCACAATACTGAAATAATTGCAAAAAAGTATATTAAGGAGTGAATAACCGTGAAAATCATAGTATGTATTAAACAAGTTCCTGATACAAAAGGCGGAGTGAAATTTAATCCGGATGGAACTCTTGACAGAGCTGGTATGTTAACTATCATGAATCCTGATGATAAAGCAGGATTAGAAGCAGCTCTTAGATTAAAAGATCAATACGGTGCAGAAGTTACCGTATTAACAATGGGTCTTCCAAAAGCAGAAGAAGTTCTTCGCGAAGCGATAGCAATGGGTGCTGATAAAGGAATACTTGTTACAGATAGAGTATTGGGTGGAGCTGATACATGGGCTACATCTACAACAATTGCAGGAGCTATTAGAAAACTTGAATATGACCTTATTATTACTGGTCGTCAGGCAATTGATGGTGATACTGCACAAGTAGGACCACAGATATCAGAGCATTTAAATATTCCAGTGATTTCATATGCACAGGATATTAAAGTTGAAGGAAATACAGTTATTGTACAACGCCAATTTGAAGATAGATATCATGTATTAAAAGCACAAATGCCTTGCTTAGTTACTGCATTGGCAGAATTAAATGAACCACGTTATATGTCACCAGGTGGAATCTTTGACGCATATGATGCAGAGATTACTGTATGGGGTAGAAGTGATTTAGTTGATGTTGATGATAAAGATCTTGGACTTAAAGGTTCTCCTACAAAGATTGCAAAAGCTTCTGATAAAGTAAAAAAAGGTGCTGGAGAAAAAGTTGAATATGATTCAGCTGAAGAAGCAGTTGAGTATATTATTGGCAAATTAAAAGAAAGACATATAATCTAATTTGTAAAAGGAAAGTGGTGAATAAAATGGCATTAGAAGAATATAAAGGAGTCTATATCTTTGCTGAGCAAGTAGATAATAAAATTAGTGGAATCGCTTTTGAATTACTTGGAAAAGCAAAAGATTTAGCAAAAGATTTAAACTCAGAAGTAGTAGCTATTCTTGTTGGATCAGATGTAAAAGGGCTTGCTGATAAGCTTGCTGTATACGGTGCTGATAAAGTTATAGTAGTAGATGATCCTCAATTAAAAGAATATAGAACAGAACCTTATACAGAAGCACTTGCAGGAGTAATTAATGAATTTAAACCTGAAATTATGCTTGTTGGAGCTACTGCTATTGGTCGTGATTTAGGTCCTCGTGTTTCTGCAAGAGTTGCAACTGGTCTTACAGCCGATTGTACAGTCCTTGAAATTGGAGATTTCCCATTAGTGGCAATTCCTAATCAAGAGCAAAAACATAATCAGTTATTAATGACACGTCCTGCTTTTGGTGGAAATACAATAGCAACAATTGCGTGTCCTGATCATAGACCACAAATGGCTACAGTACGTGCAGGTGTTATGCAAAAAATCTCACCGATTGCAGATGCAAAAGCTGAAATTATTGAATTTAATATGGAATTCAAACCTAATTCAAAATATGTTGAGATTGCAGAAATTGTTAAAATCGAAACAGAAGAAATTGATATTATGGAATCTAAAGTTCTTATCTCTGGTGGACGTGGAATTTGTGGACCTGAAAACTTTTATATGCTTTCAGATCTTGCAGAAGTTCTTGATGGAACAATTAGTTGTTCACGTGCAGTTGTAGATAGTGGATGGCAGCCAAGAAATATTCAAGTTGGTCAGACTGGAAAAACTGTTAGACCAAGTCTTTATCTTGCATGTGGTATTTCTGGAGCAATTCAGCATACAGCAGGAATGGAAGAATCGGATTTTATTATTGCAATTAATAAGGACACTACAGCACCTATTTTTGATGTTGCTGATTATGGTGTTGTTGGAGATCTATTACAGATCCTTCCATTATTAACCAAAAGAATAAAAGAAGAAATGTCTAAATAAAAATTATTCAAAAAGCGCAGAATATATATTCTGTGCTTTTTTTATGGACGAAACAAACATTTAATCGTATAATAGCAGATATAATAAAATATGGATGGTAAAAGATATGGATGAATTTGATAATACAGAATCAAGACATAAGTTTATTGTGGGAATTATTGTTGGTATATTAATTGTTTGTGGGATTGCAGCAATTGTGATGATTATAGTAACTTTTAGTAAAAATCAAAATAATGCAATATTAACGGAATATAATGAAACTACAGAAAGTGAGATTATTACAGAAACAATAACACAAGAAACTGCTATGGAAGAGACAACAATACAGGAAACAACTACGGAAGAGTTATTAACTAGTGAAGAGATAGATGAAATTGTATTTACAGAAACGAATGAAATTGTTACAGCAAAGAATACAACGAATTTAAGAAGTTTACCTAGTCAGGCAGATGATTCTAATATTATAGATGTATTGTATAATGGGGAAACGGCGACACAGATAGGAATTAATGAAAATGGTTGGGCAAAATTAGAATATAATGGTATTATTTGTTATGCAGTTTCAAGTTATTTAACCACTGATCTAAATGCTACTGTTGAAGTTGACGATGGAATTAATACAGTTTTTACAAAAGTTGAAGATGTAGTAACTGCAAAGATTCAAGTTAATTTGAGATCAATACCGAGTGTTACAAATGTAGACTCTCAAATAATTGCTGTTTTAAATAATGGGGAAACGATTAATAGAACAGGAATTGCAAAGGAACAAGGTTGGTCTAGAGTTGAGTATAATGGTGAAATACTTTATTGTATAAGTAGTTATTTGGAAATTGTAGAATAAAGATTTGAAATTTAGAATAATAATAGAGCTTTATTTTGGATAAAAGTTCCCTTTAGAGCTTTGCTTTTGTGGTGAAATAGAAAATTAGGAGTACTTAAAAACGACTATACAAATGTGTAGTTGTTTTTTATTGCATCAAGACATAAAAAGCTCACAAATAAAACACAATATTTTCGGTTTTTCTTCATAATTTTTTTTTAAAATATAATAGATTTGATGCGTATAGTGTTAAATAGGAGTTAATAAAAGGAGGATATAGTTTTGATTGAAGTGAAAAATCTTATTAAGAAATATGATGAACGTGTGGCTGTAAATGATTTGTCGTTTACGCTTACACCTGGAAAAATCTATGGATTTTTAGGGCCCAATGGTGCAGGAAAGTCAACAACAATGAATATTATGACAGGTTATATAGGTGCTACAAGTGGTAGCGTAATTATTAATGGTTTTGATATTTTAGAACAACCGGAAGAGGCAAAAAGTTGTATTGGATATTTACCAGAGATTCCACCATTGTATTTAGATATGACAGTAACAGAATATTTAAAGTTTGTTGGAAGACTTAAAAAAATTTCAAGAGAGTGCATAGTGGAGGAAATTGAAAAGGTAAAAAAATTAACAAAGATAAAAGAAGTTGAGGGTCGCTTGATAAAAAATCTTTCCAAAGGTTATCGACAAAGAGTGGGACTTGCATATGCAATTTTAGGATTTCCAGAAATAATTATTTTAGATGAACCAACAGTGGGGTTGGATCCAAAACAAATTATAGAAATAAGGGATTTAATAAAGACTTTATCAGAGAAACACACGGTAATTTTAAGTTCTCATATTTTAACAGAGATAAGTGAGATTTGTGATTACATATTAATAATATCCAAAGGCAAATTGGTTAAATTTGATACAATTGAAAATATATATAAACTAACAAAAAAGACAGATACTATCGAACTTAAAATCAAAGGTACGGAGGAAGAAGTAAAGAAAGTTTTATCTAATATACCAGAAATTAGTATTATTAAATCTGAAATTAATAATTTTTTATTGGAGTTAAGTATAGAATATAATGGAAAAGATGAAACAATTCAAGAGATTTCTTATGAATTAGCATTGAATCGTATACCCATTATGGAACTAAAAAAACAATCAAGTTCATTGGAAGATTTATTTTTGGAATTAACGAGTGATCAAGAATTATTAGAGTCGGAAGTTGATTCAAATATAAATTCAAGTGATTGTAAGGAGGGGATATAATGAGAGCAATTTATTTCAAGGAAATAAAATCTTTTTTTAATTCTATGTTAGGGTATGTTTTTTGTGCGGTAGTAATTGCATTAATAGGTATTTATTTTATGGCGAATAATTTAGAAAGTGGATATCAATATTTTTCATATTCTTTAAGAATTTCGGCAACCATAGTTATGTTTATGATTCCAATTTTAACAATGAGAAGTTTTGCAGAAGAGAAAAAAAGTAAAACAGATCAAATGTTGCTTACAACGCCAGTTAAACTTTATGAAATAGTAATAGGTAAGTTTTTTGCATTAGCAACGATATATGCGATTCCACTAGCAATTATGGCTATTTGTCCAATATTAATGAAATTTTTAGGAGGAACTACATTTTTTCTTGTAGATTATCTTACTTTATTAACTATGTTTTTATATGGATCGGTTTTTATAGCAATTGGAATTTTTATATCTTCTTTAACAGAAAGTCAGATTATAGCATCAGTAGGAAGCTTTGCAGTAATATTTTTAATGGTAATGTGGTCAGGTTTATCATCATATTTACCAACAACGACTTTCGCTTCTTTATTAGGAATGTATGTATTTTTAATAGTTGGAGGATTAATTATTTATGGAATAACAAAAAGTGGATTTATGACAATGATTTTAATGTTTTTATCTTTTCTTACATTGATTATTACATACTATATAGATGCAAATATAATTTATGATTTATATTTTAATATTATTGAACAGTTGGATTTTGGAACTGCGTTTAGTAATGTTGCATATTACTTTATATTTGATATTAGTGGGTTGTTTATGTATCTATCTACAATGGTAGTATTTCTTATTTTAACAATACAAGGTCTTAATAAAAGAAGATGGAGCTAGGAGGCGGAAACATTGAAAAATAAACTGAAAGAATTATTTAAATCAAAACAATTAATCAAAGGTTCCTATTCATCAATATTGATTGTGATTATTGTTGCAATTATTATTGCTTTAAATATTATGGTGGAGAAACTTCCAACAGCAATTAAAAATATTGATATAAGTTCAACGAATATATATGCTATTGGGGATGTGACGGAAGGGGTGATACAGAATCTAAATTCTAATATAGATATTACAGTTATTGCCGAAACAGATTCCGTAGATACAAGAATACAAACTTTATTAAGTAAATATGATGATGCTTCAAATTATATAACGGTGACTTATAAAGATCCTGCATTGTATCCTTCTATTTTAACAACTTATAACACAACAAAGGATACAATTGTTGTATATTGTCAAGATACGGAGAAATCAACTTTGATTTCATTTGATGATATTATTGTTTCAACAATTAATTATACTACTTACACATCAGAAGAAAGTGAATTTGATGGAGAAGGACAATTAACAACAGCAATTGACTATGTGTCAAATGATACAAATAATATAATATATACAACTGAGGGACATGGAGAAACAAGTTTAGGGGATACAATAACGGAAGCTATTCAAAAGTCGAATTTTTCTTTGAATACCATTAATTTAATTACAGAGGATTTTCCTGAAGATTGTTCTACTTTAATTATGAATATGCCGACGGCAGATATTACGGAGAATGAATTAGATGTAATGGATAATTATATGGAAGCTGGTGGAAATATAATTATATTACTTAGTGATAGTACAGAAGAAACACCTAATTTGGATAAATTTATGGAAACTTATGGAATTGTAACAACGGATACTTATATTGGAGATATGGGAAGAGCTGTGTCTGGTGGAAATAGTGCATTTGTTTGTGTTCCAGAATATAGTAGTGGAGATATTACATCAGGATTTGATGATGATGATATGGTGCTGGTTGTTAATTCCGTAGGAATTCAAGCAATAGATGTAGAGGATGTTACATTTGACGAGTTTTTAATAACATCAGAACAAGGGGTTTCCTATGTGGATGGTGAAGAAGATTATGAAACAGGAAATTATACTTTTGCCATAGCTGCAGAGAAAATAGATTCTGAATTGGATGATGTTACAAGTCATTTAACAGTATATGGATGTTCTTCTATTATTGATGATAATTATGATTCTACTTCCACATTTAAAAACACAGATGTATTTTTAAATTCAATTACGGTGAATTATGAGGATGTGAATAATATTTCTATTGCATCAATTAGTTTGGAAACGGCATATAATAGCTATACAAATATTGGGATTTATAAAAGTTTATTTGTATTTATAATTCCAACTTTCTTTATTGTAATTGGATTTATGAGATGGTTTTATAGAAGAAAACTCTAGGAGGATTTACAGATGGTAAAGAAAATAAGGTTATTAATTATTCTTTGTGTGGTTTTCTGTGTTATTGTGATTGGGAATGTTGTAATAAATAAAGTGTCTAAGAGTCAAGCAGAGGAAAAAGAATCATTAGAAGAAGTGGAATCTTTAAATGCAGTGGTAAAAATATGCAGTTTAACAGATGTGATAAGGATTGAGTTTCATAATTTAACTTTTGTAAATGAGGATGATTGGTCTTATAGTGAAGATCCTTCTTTTCCCTTGGATACGGAAGCAATAGAAAATGCAGTTACACAAATTACTGATTTACAAGCTTATAGAGTATTAGAAGATGGAGACACCTTGGAAAATTATGGATTAGACGAACCAGCTTATGAAATTAAGTTACAAGATAAACAAGGAAATCAAGATAGTATTAAGATTGGAAATGCATATGAAAGCTATTATTATGTAATGGTAAATGATGATGATACACAAATATATTTATGTGAATTTTCAGAGGTTAGTGATTATGGAAAAGAGTTGCTAGACTATGCAATTATGGATGATATTAGTAGTTTATGGAATTCTACAGCAACTCTAATTGAATTTGATTCGGATTCTGAACAGATTATATTTACAAAAAAAGAATCTGATGATAGTACGGAAAATTCTTGGGATGTGGCATTCAATCAGGAAGATACCTATGAAGTAACGGATACATCTGCATTTGACACAGCGTTCACATCTTTGCAACTTACATATTCTGCATGTATACAATATCAAAGTTCTCAGGACGTGTTATTGGATTATGGATTGGATAACCCATTGTATACGTTAAAGATTGAATATGAAAATGAGATTCAAGAAACAGAAGAAATAGAAATAAAAATTGGGTCTTATGATGAAATAAATAATATGTATTATATAATGTCATCTTTATCAGATAGAATATATAGTGTTGATGCAGATGCAGTTACAACTTTAGTAAATAATTTATCAAATGATTTTATAATAGAAGAGACTACGGAATAAAGAAACCTATTTTTACATAAAGAAATCCTGTAAAATATACTTATGAAAAGAGTATATTTTACAGGATTATTTAAATAGAGCAATATGTAATTGTAATAATTACTCGGAGCGTAATGCAATAACTGGGTCTTTCTTAGATGCCATCTTTGCAGGGATTAGACCTGCGAAAAGAGTTAAGATCACACTGATTGCAATTAAGATAAGAGCACCTGATACAGGTAATTTTGCAACATTGGAAATACCTGTTAAATTTTTAATAATAATATTCGCAGGAATATCTATTAATACAGTTAATGCAATACCTAAAGTACCAGATACCAATCCTATAATCATTGTTTCGGCATTAAACACTCTAGAAATATCATGTTTGGATGCACCAATACTTCTTAATATACCAATTTCTTTGGTTCTTTCAAGAACAGAAATATAAGTTATAATGCCAATCATAATAGAAGATACAACCAATGAAATAGATACAAAAGCAATTAATACATAGGAAATAGTATTAATAACAGTGCTAATAGAAGACATCATTAAGCCTACATAATCTGTATAAGAAATAGAAAGTTCTTCATTTCCTGCATCAGTTACCATTGTGTTATAATCTTCGATAATATTAGCAATTTCATCTTTGGAATTAAAATCCTTTGCATACAAATAAATAGAAGATGGAGTTAATTTATCGGCATATCCAAGGGCTTCTAAATTACTTTCATAGGTTGCATCAGAAGAACTGGCTAGTTGTAATTTAAACATATCAATAATTTGTTCATCTGTCATAGAACTAGTATATAAATTAATTGTGTTTTGCTCAGTTTCTGAAAGTGTACTTATATAAGCATTGATATCATCCATGGTGAGTTCTGTGGTTTCTCCATTGGAAAAAGGAAGTCCGGTCAATACATCAATAGTTGGGTTATC
This sequence comes from Butyrivibrio sp., assembly GCA_041583675.1. Classification (GTDB taxonomy): domain Bacteria; phylum Bacillota; class Clostridia; order Lachnospirales; family Lachnospiraceae; genus Eshraghiella. The sequence goes on from JBFHFI010000014.1 coordinate 19,307, forward strand.
TAGTTGTTCCTGTATAAGTTGAGAATTATTTGTCTCATCTAAAACATAGGTAACAAGGTCTTTGGTATAACCAATGGATCCAGCTTGTATGGAAGTAGCCACGGCATCTTCAGAAGGCATAACAATTCCTACAATTTTTAGTTGAACTCCATTTGATATAGCCGTTTCCATATAATTGGAATTTGAGCTTTGGTCAATCCATTGAGTAGATTCCTCATTGAACTCATATAACGCAAAGTTTGGAATAAGGCTAAAAGTCAAATTCATTAATTCATCATATGTATAGGTTAAGTCATCTGTTTGAAGTGCATCTGTATTTACACCTGAAACGTAATTAGAAATTTCGGAGCTGTCTTTTAAACCCAAGGAATAAAGGGTAAGATCAGGAATTTCATAATTATCATTTACTACAAGAATCACTTCATTATAGTTTTCAGGCCAATGTCCATCAACAAGATCAAATTGAGAATCCAAAAGATCTTGGTTATCCATAAGTTGTGTCCATATTTCCGTGTTTCCAGTAAATGAGCTTGTTAAGGAAGATTGTTCATCAGATCCTCCCCACATATCATTATATAAAGTGCTTGGATTTACTTTTGTAATTCCATTTGAAGTATCAGTTGAATAAATATTAAGATCTATATCATATAGATATTGAACATCCATAGCGTAGTCATAAATATTAGAATCATCACTTTCAAAATAAGTCTTTAATTCGGAAAGGCTATTGGTTTTAGCTTCAGCTAACATTGCATTCATCATTTCAGCCAAAACAGGATTGGTATATATTTTTCCAGGAGCATTTTCTTCATCATCTGAAGTGTCCCCCATCATAGTAGTTAAAAGTGATGACATATCAACATTTTGTTTCTCAATCATAATAGGATAAGTAGACACAGTATCAGATTGCACCTTATTAATATATGATTGAAAACCGTTGGAAAGAGAAAGAATTAATGCAATACCAATTATACCAATGCTTCCGGCAAATGCAGTTAAAAAAGTTCTTCCTTTTTTGGTGAGTAAATTTTTCAAGCTGAGAGAAATAGCTGTGAAAAAATTCATAGAAACTTTTTTTTCTTCAATGCGTTCAGCTTTTGTTTGTTTTACTTTTTTTGTTTCATGGATAAGAGTAACATCAGATTTAAAAGGATTGGTATCACTTAATAATTTACCATCCAAGAATCTAATAATACGATTAGAATACGACTCGGCCAAATCCGCATTATGTGTGACCATAATAATAAGTTTATCATGAGAAATCTCACGTAAGATATTCATAATCTGAACACTTGTTTCAGAATCAAGAGCACCAGTAGGTTCATCTGCTAAGATGATATCAGGGTCATTTACTAAAGCTCTAGCAATTGCAACACGTTGCATTTGGCCACCAGAAAGTTGGTTGCTTTTTTTATGGATTTGGTCTTCTAAACCAACTTTGCTTAAGGCAAGTGTAGCACGTTTTCTACGTTCACTTTTAGAAACACCAGATAAAGTTAATGCTAACTCTACGTTAGATAATACAGTTTGATGTGTAATTAAATTGTAGTTTTGAAATACAAATCCAATTTTGTGATTACGATAAGAATCCCAATCTTTATCTTTGAATTCTTTAGTGGAAACACCACCGATAATTAAATCACCAGAGGTATACCGATCTAATCCTCCTATAATATTAAGGAGTGTGGTTTTACCAC
>JBFHFI010000015.1:0-20835 GCA_041583675.1 Butyrivibrio sp.
ACTAACTATTTCTGTTACATAAATAAAGAATTACAAAAATAAAAAAATACAATTCTGTTATAATAAATATTTATTTAATTCGACGAGAAAAAGACCAACCCACCAAACAAAGAGGTAAATCTCTTTCGAAGTGGGTGTTGTTGAATATATTTTTAGTCATTTAATGTTATTGTTCAAGTCAATATCTCTATTTCCTTTTCTGTAAATCCTTGCTTCTGAAGTGTTTTCATATCAACAAATTTTCCATCGCTTGTTGTTTTATAAAGCCTTTTCAAATAATCATATTTTGAATCTGGCGTACTGAAAGCTATTGAAGTCTTTATTATGTTATTCAAATCTCCTGGATAAGGTATTGGATCAATTAGAGAAATAATCTTTCTAAACAATCGAATATTTTTACCAGCGAATTTAGCTTTAGAAAGATAGTCATTTAAAATCAATTCTGCTATATCTATCAAATCTTCTCGACTGTATCTGTTAAAGCTTATAACAGAGTCGAATCTTCTTGTTAAAGCTTTATCAAATGCGTCAAATAAATTGGTTGTTGCAATCAATATTATCGATTTATTGAGATTATCAAATTCTTTTAAAATAGAAGAAGTAGCTCTTCCCATCTCTCTTAAATCATTTAAATTATTTCTATCTAGTGATAAAGCATCAATTTCATCAAACAAAATAATCACTTTTTGAGGATTACTGAGTTCATTTATTTCCTTAAACAAGGCAGCAATATTTTTAGAAGTCTGTCCCAATTTACTATCAATTACAGATGAAAAATCAACCATATATAATTCACGGTCTAAGATACGAGCCATGTGCTTTACTGTTTCAGTTTTACCTGTACCAGGAAAGCCTTGAAATAAAAACTTGTTAACACCAATATTGTGTCCTACAGCGTTAACTATGCCAAAGACATCATCTTTTATCACTTCTGGTAGAAGAAGTGTCTCTTGACTCATTTCTACCTTCTTGAAGAAGGTTAAAGCATCCTCTTCATATCTTGGTGCAAAAGTATCTGTACTAGCTAACATAGCCATTATGTATTCAGCTAATTGATAATCACCTGTTCTATCAAACTCTTTGGCAATTTCATATGCCTCCGCTCGAAAAGCAGCATCATTATCCTCCGAGTACCATTTGATTAAATTAATTACATTCTTTTTTTTCATTTCAATACCTTAAATCATATACTACTTACAGTATAAACAATTTTTGCAGAACATATATATATTATCAGTCCGCACTCATCAACTTTTACAATTCCAGGTTGAGAATGAAATAATTACCTTGTAATCAAATATTGATTGGTATAGATCTATTTACAAAATACATCATTTGCCTTTTCTAAATTGATAGAACTCATGTTAAATTTTATAAATAAATAATCCTAATTAGAATATACTTTTAAATCACTTATATAACTATTATTTCTTTGTATAGTAAAATCTTCTTTTGAATTTGTTAAATCCAATCCTTCTACCAAATGAATATATTCTGTCGGTGAAATCAAATATGTGTTGTTGAATAATTTATTAAAATATGTAGGAACATCAAACCCCAGTTCATAAGAAAGATTTTTAACAGAGCAATTTCTAACTAATAAGTGTTCTTTAGCCTTTTCTAATTTTTTTAAATTTATATAATTAATCAAATTCATATTGGTTTCTAGTTTAAACAACCTACTTAAATAACTTTCTGTCAAACCAACATTGCTAGCTAATAAACCTAAAGAAAACTTTGTACTTATATTTTCATCTATATATCTAACGATACTTCTTACTTCTTTTCTATACATATCTGTATCAAAATTTATTCTATTCTTTTCAATTTCTTTTAGTATCTGCAAAATTGAATTTTTAATTTCAAAAATAGTATTATTTTTATGTTGGATTGAATTTTTAAGATTTGATAAATATGGTCGATAATCAATATATAACAAATTAATGAGGCAATCAGTTATATAATTAACTTTAGAAATTTTAGGACAGATTCTTTGTATTCCATCAAACCACTCATTTACAATAAAAATGGCTTTATCAAAACTGTATTTGTTGATGAGAACTACAAGCTCTTTATATTCATTATAAAAACTTAAATCATTTTTTGAAAATTGTTTAAACTTTTGAATAGGGAAAATTTTACCATATCCTAAAAAAAATGAATAATTTTTAACTTCTTTAGATTGATTGATTAAAGAGATTATATTGGTATTCTTGTCTATACTAGGTGAAACAACAAATGAACAATTTGAATTCATATATAAATTTATCATCGAACTTATTTTTAAGGCTATGTCTTCCATTTCATTAAAAAATTCAAAATATTTCTCTTTGTCGATTAATAACAATATAGATTGCGGATCTAGCTCGACCAAACCGTCTCTATATTCTTTTATAGTTTCATTTATAATATTCAACAAATTCGTTGTTCGTGCTTTAAAACCATTTTCTAGAAAGATGAAAAATAAGACATATCCCTTATCCAAAAAGAACTCGTCTTGATCTATATTGCTACCCAACAATAAGGCATCTTTTTTAATTTCACTTTCTTCTACTTCATATTGATTTATATGCAAACTATCCAGTTTCTGTTTAACTCTACCCAAAAGTTTATTGATTATTTCCTTTGAGATATCAGTTTTAACAACATAATCAAAAACATTTAATTGTATTGCTTCTTTAGCATAATTAAAATTTTCATGATTGGTAAGAATTATCCACTCACCTTTATAGCCTTTCTCTTTTGCTGCTTTTATCAATTCAATTCCATTCATGGATGGCATCTCTACATCAGTAATTACAATATTTGGTTTTTGATTTTCAATAATTGATAAAGCATTTTTAGCATTCGATGCAGCATCGCATATATGGAAACCTGCTGCTTCCCACAAAATAATTGATTTTAAAGCTATTCTAACAATTTTTTCATCATCTACAATTAAAACTTTATACATTTTTTATTTCCTCAGGGTATTTAATTATTACAACCGTACCTTTACCTTCTTTACTAAATATTTTGAAAAACTGTTTTTCCTTAAATTCTAAGGATAATCTTTCTTTTACATTATTTAAGCCCACACCAGAAAATGAATTTCTTCCATTTAGTTTCTCATCAAATAATTGATTTTTTTTAAACCCAACTCCATTATCTTTTATCTTTATAAAGACCTCTCCATTGATACTCTTACATATCAACTTTATTGAAAGCATTTTAGAATCATCTAAACCATGAATAATGCTATTTTCAACAATAGGTTGCAATAATAGCTTCATAATTTTTAAATCCAAACATCTTTCCTGAATATCACACTCAAAATTTATTACATCACCTTGTCTGATTTTTTGGATAATTAAATAATTTTTAATATTTTCTATTTCTTCCTTTATGGTTATTGACGAATTCTTCTGTATAATAGAACTTCTTAATAACTTAGAAAGAGATGATAGACCTTCACTTACAGAAAAAGCGTTACTCATTATAGCAGCAAATTTCAGACTATCTAAACTATTGAATAAAAAATGAGGATTAATTTGGGCTTGAAGCATTCTAATTTCAGCATCTCTCTTTTCGTCTTGTTCTGTCTCTATTTGCTTTACAAGGTTCCCCATATTCAAAACAATTTTATTATAAGAATGAACTAAGTAGCTAAGTTCATCATTAGCTTCATCAACAATAGGAATATTGAATTTCTTTTCAGATGCTTGCTCTATATAAAAGATTAATTTATCTAAAGGATCTTGAATGCTTTTAATTATAATTTTAGAAATTATATAACTTAAAAACAATAAAATTATACAACAAATAACAAATACAGGAAAAATAGAATATGCCGATTTGTATAAACTATCATTAGGAATCTTTGAAATAATAGTCCAATTCAATCTCTTATTTGTTGAATAACAGACAAAATTGTCCTTATTTTCTTTAAAAATTTTAACTTCGTAGTTTTTATCTAAATCAAGTATTTTATTTATTATTGACCTATCATTTACATCAATTCTATTTGTATCAAAAGTTTGCCCATTATACCTAAAAGTATTATTAAATCCATCGCTGATAAATAACTCACCTTTATTATCAAAAATTGGCTCTATCGATATTTTTCCTAAAAATGAAGGATCAATATATATCAATTGATAGCCGAAAACTTCCAATGTCCCAGGATGCATAATCTTTCTTGCATTAACAACTGCTGGTTTACCATAGGTATAAGAAACAAACCAACATTCATAAGTTTCACAATTTTCAATCTTCATCAGATCATTATCATAGGAAGTCTGCGGAACATATATATTATTCATAGAGTAAGCATCTACATAATCTGAAGTAAATAGTTTTACATCAACGGCATTTTTTAAAAACCAAATTTGTTTTTTCAATTTTACATCAATATTAACAATATCTATTTTTTTCTCAGTTTCTGTCATGGAAGAATAATTGAGTAGTAAATTTCTATTTGCTTCTAAAATCATCAATTCATCAGAAAAAGTTGTTGCAAGAATTGCACTGGAATCAAGACTATCTTTTATTGAATCCATTAAGATAATATTATAATTTTTTGCAGTTTCAAAAATACTTTTTACCGTCTTTTTATAAAAAAACAGTGAAATAAAAATAATAGGGAAAATGGAAATTAAAACAACCAAGACTTTTATTCTCATTAAAATAGATATGGAACGTATTAGTTTTCTTGATTTTAGCATTCATAATTCTCCCTAATTTTTGAGAAGTATACCACAATCCATTTGAGAACAAAATTAAAAACGAAGACATGTAAAAATAATATAACATTAGAGCAAAATAGTAGAATATTTTTTCAATAAGTGTGAAATATAATAAATATTTGAATAAATCGTATATTTTAATATTCCCAAGGTGGTAATAGAATATTAATAAACAAAAGAAGGACAAATTCATAAACATCTATTAGAAAAATAGAAGTCTCATACAATCATATACTAGATTTTTTAAAACTTAAATCAAGTTGAATTCTTATAAGAAATCAAACTTATTATAATTACAAAGAATAAGTACTTATATTTTGAACTCATCAATATTTTTTAATTGAGTTTCATCAATTATATAGCAGATATATCATCTATTACTATAGATGATAATTCACAATATATGTTCACTGATATTATATATCAGATATCACTAAAAGGAGAGAATAATGAAAAAGATTTTATCATTATTATTATGTTTATTTTTGGTAATACCTATGATTTTTGCAAATGGTACAAAAGAAGAGGAACCCCAAGAACAAAAAAAGGAAGTATTGGAAATTGCTGTATTTGAAGGCGGCTATGGTCGAGCTTATTGGGACAATATTATTACTGAATTTGAAAAAGAAAATCCTAATGTGCAAGTAAATATTACTGCGAATCCTGAAATATCAGAGATAATCCGCCCTCAAATTCTATCAGGAAATGCTCCTGATTTTATCTATTTGCCTTCAAATAATGTCTCTGGCTTAACTCTAGCAATGATTAAAGATCATGCATTGGTTGATTTAACAGATACTATGAGTCAAATAAAAGACAAATTTATTCCTGGATACTTAGATAGTTCACTTTGTTCACCATATGGTGATGGAAAAATATATCTTGCTCCTCTTTATTATTCTGCAATGGGACTATGGTATAATAAAAACTTGTTTGAAACCGAAAATATTGAAGTTCCTGTTACATGGGATGACTTCTTTGCAATTGGTGATAAAGCTAAGGAAATGGACAGAGCTTTATTTACTTACCAAGGAATATATCCTACTTACCTAGAGAGTATTATTTATCCAATTATTGCATCAAGTGCTGGATTAGATGGTTTTAATGCATGTAGACAATACGAGAAAGGTGCTTGGGACAATGCAGATATACATGCTGTATTATCAAATATTGCTAAAATTGGAACAGACGGTTATTTATTAAAAGGATCAGTTGCAATGGACCACACTCAAGCTCAAGGACAGTGGTTATTAGGAAAAGCATTATTCCATCCTAATGGCTCTTGGGTAGAAAGTGAAATGCAGAATTCACCTAGAGAAGAAAATTTTGAATTCGGATTCTGTGCACCACCTGTATTGAGTGAGAATGATCAGAAATATGTTTACTCAACTATGGAAGAAATATACATTCCGTCATCTGCTAAAAATATTGAGTTAGCTAAAAAATTCTTATTATTCCAATATAGTGATAAAGCTATTCAATTAAATGCTGAATATGCTAAAGGAATACCACCAGTAAGAGAAGCTATCAAATACATAAAAGATTATGTATCTCCTGCAGTATATGAATCTTATAGAATTTTTGAAAAGGATTCTAAACCTATATTTGGACAGCCTTTTGGTATTGTAAAAAATACAGAAATTAGTCCTAGAGATTATTTCTTTAATCAAGTTGGAGACGTTATGACGGGTCGTGAGACAGTTGATGAATGGATTCAAAAAACAGAAGAAGTCAGTGCTAAATTGAAAGAAAATTTAGTTAAATAATCTTTAATAACAGGGTAATTAATAATTATCCTGTTATCACAAGGAAATAAAATGCATCAAAAAACTTTAAAAAAAAGAAATCTCAGAAAAACAGGATTTATTATATACTGTATTTTACCTTCAATGCTTCTATATCTTGTCTTCATGATAATCCCTACTTTGCAAGTTTTCTCTAATTCAATCTACAGTTGGAGTGGTCTATCCCCTGTTAAAGATTTTATTGGTCTTAACAATTATAAGACTTTAATTCATGATAAAATATTATGGACGTCATTTGGCAATACAATTAAAATAATGTTAACTGTAACGATAATTACAATGACGATTTCATTAGCTTTAGCTTATAGTTTAACTCGAACAAGACTTAAAGAAAAAGATTTTTATAGAACAATTTTCTTCTTTCCAAACGTTCTATCTTTCGTTGTTATAGGTATTCTTTTTAAGAATATATTCGCACCATCTACAGGAATTTTAAACAGCTTATTATCTTCTATTGGATTGGATAGCCTAACTCATGTCTGGCTAGGAGAACCTTCAACTGTACTCGGAGCTATTTCAACAGCCATGATTTGGCAAGCTTTTGGTTATTACATGGTTATGTATATTGCTGGAATGGATTCTATTTCCCCAGAAATGTATGAAGCTGCAAAAATAGAAGGAGCTTCTCCATTTCAACAATTTTTCTATATAACAATCCCATTGATGTGGCGAATTATTAGAGTAACTCTTGTTTTCTTTATAGCTTCAACTTTAAACACAAGCTTTTTAACTGTTACTGTAATGACAAATGGAGGTCCTAATTATAGAAGTGAAGTATTGCTCTCATACATGTACAGACAAGCTTTTATTAATTCAAACTTTGGATATGCAATGACTATTGCAGTTTTTGTTTTTGTATTTGCATTAGCTCTCGCACTATTGATAAGTTTTATAACAAAAGAGAAGGATTAAACAATGAATAGAGATAAATTAAAGCAAAATTTAAAAAACAACCTCCTGAGATTTTTTTTAATAATTATATCATTACTAGTACTTATCCCAATTTTTTGGGCAGTTCTATCTTCATTTAAAAATAGCCAAGAGTATTTATCCTCACCTTGGGGATTTCCTAAAGAATGGCATTTTGAAAACTATATAAATGCCATAAATAAGGCAAATATGGGGTTATATTTTTTAAATTCAATTTTTGTAACAGCAATATCATTATCATTACTGACTTTTTTAGTGATTCCAGCATCATATGCACTGGCTAGATTTGAATTCTTTGGATCTAAATTTATCAATACATTAATAATGGCAGGCTTATTTATCAGCGCCAATTACATTGTAGTTCCATTATTTATGATATTGAAAAATCTGAATGGATTAAATAGCAGAATTTGGATTGCAATTGTATATACGGCAACAGGTCTTCCTTTCTATATTTTCTTACTCTCTAGTTTTATGGGTGGAATATCAAAGGAATATGAAGATGCTGCTAGTATTGATGGTTGTGGGTATATTTCTACCCTATATAAAATAATAGTACCAATGGTAAAACCTGGGTTAGTAACAGTTCTTTTATTTGGTTTCATGACTTGTTGGAATGAATATATGATTGCACTAACAGTTATATCAGACCCATTAAAAAGGACTCTTCCTGTAGGACTAAAAAACTTAATGGAGATGCAGAAATATGCTACAGACTGGGGAGCTATGTTTGCCGGACTTGTATTAGTAATGCTCCCTACTATTATATTCTACATATTTGTTCAAAAGAAATTAACATCAGGTCTTTCAATAGGCGGAATAAAAGGATAAAGGTAATAAAATGAAATTGTTTACATACTCATTGAGAATAGGAATTTCTCCAACATTTAATACTGAAGAAAGTATTATAAAACTAATAAAGTTTTCTAAAAATGCAAAAATTGATGATATACAATTCATAATAAATGTTGAAGAATTAAATAATGGTCATTTGACTTTGGAAGAATCCAAAGTATGGCTGGATATGATATCTAAATATAAAGGCGAGATTGAGAAACAGGGAATAACTGTCTCTCTAAATCCTTGGACTACAACTCTACATACAGATAGAGGAAGAAAATTAAAGCCAGGTCAAAATTTCACAACTATGGTGGATTCAAAAGGAAATAAATCCGAAGTTGTTGCTTGTCCTTTAGACAAAAATTTTCAATCATATATTTCAGAATTATATAGTGAATACGCAAAAAGAGATTTTGATACTATCTGGATTGAAGATGATTTTAGATTGCATAACCACTCTCCTTTAGAATGGGGCGGATGTTTTTGCGATGAACATATGAAATTATTTTCTTCTATAGCAAATGAAAAATTAGATAGAGAAAATTTTGTCAAACAAGTTTTTGCACCAGGTAAACCGAATAATTTAAGAGATGTATATTTAAAGGGAAATTCTATAACAATGAACAATTTTGCTACTTTGCTAGCAAATGCTGTTTATAAAGTCAATAAAAAAACAAGAATTGGATTGATGACAAGTGATCCAGAGATGCACTGTATTGAAAGCAGAGATTGGAATCAAATCTTTACAAATCTTTCAGGAGACCGTGATACAATCTGTAGACCTCATTTGCCTGCTTACACAGAGGCATGTGGAATTCAATTTTGCAAAGATTTTAATAGGATATCACGATTGACCGAATACTTACTACCAAAAGATGTATTGGTATGGCCTGAATTAGATAACATGCCTCATACTTGTTTTTCAAAATCACATAGATTCCAACAATTTGAAATTGAATGTTCTCTAAGCCTATGCTCAGATGGAATAACAATAAATATTTTTGATCAGAGGGGAAATGGTATCAATGAAAGTCAAAATAATGATAAATATCTTGCAGATATAAAACCATATATTGAGGCTGTTAAGAAGACAAACATAAAGAGAGAGCAAGAAAAAGGAATAACTATCCTATATTCAGAGAACGCATGCAAAAACTTACACAGTCACGGTGGAGATACTCCAGCGGCAATTCTTCCAGATGAAACTTTTTTTGCTCAATATCTCTCTTCTTATGGATTTGCATACAGATACAGTGACGATATAAATATACAGAGTGAAGTGGTTGCAATTTCTAACCAATTCTTAAGGAATTTAAACAATGAAGAGATTTTATGTCTATTCAAAAATAATAAAGTTATTTTAGATGGTTCGTCTGTTGAGATTCTTATAGAAAGAAATTTAGGTCATTTGATAAATGCACAAAGCTGTACATGGCATGCTTTAAACAATGGTGATATCAGTTATGAAGAAGTTTGCACTGAAGATATATATCAAGGGCTGAACCATGCAAGAATGTCAACTCAAGCAATACATGAATCTCTTGATGGAGGAGATTATTTACAGGTTAAATATTCTTCTGATGATATACAAGCTCATTCAGTTACTAAAAATTACAAAGATGAAATATTCGGATTTGGCCTTGTATCAGTAAATAATTGTATAATTTTCCCTTTTGGAAATTTAAGCAATAAGACAAGTTTCTTGTATAATCCAGTAAGAAAAGAAATGTTCGAGAATCTGTTGAGTGAAATTCCTTATATCAAAGATGCCTACTATGTGACACTAAATCACTTCAAACAAACAGATAGAGATATTTTACTTCTTACAAATTTTTCTACTGACAATTTTTCAAATTTGGAATTGAATATACCTTTTAGTTTTACTGCATGTAAAGAAATTGATAGAACTACAGGGGAATTAAAAAACATTGAATCCATAGATATAAATGGACTCTCATCAATATGTTTGGTGCTTGAGAATTAATCCCACACAATTTAAGCTTGGAAAAGATAAGTTTGATGCTAATACTTCCAATATTTTGGAGCAATTAACACTAAAACAATCTATCCAAGCTTGTTTATTCTTTCAAATTTTATACAAGATTTGATAATCAAAATACCTATTTATAGCAGAATATTTCGTAATTATTAAATATTTATAGCTCTTCTTCCTCTAATTTCCTCAACCAAAGCTTTTGGGGTGACACCATATTCATTTTTTACCATGTTATAAAATCCTGACGAGGAACCAAACCCGCATTCGTATGCTATTGATATAATTGTAAAAGAAGGATATCTATCGGTCTTTATTGCATCAATAAATTCTCTCAATCTGAAGTCATTGATAAACAAATAAAAACGCTTTTTAGATTCTCTGTTTATTGCTTCTGATACTTTATGCCTTGAGAGTCCCATCTTTTCACTCAATATATTGAGAGTTAAATTAGAATCAAGATAAATCTTTGAATCTTTAACATATTCATAAATCTGAGAATACAGTTCTTTTATCTCATTGTCACTTGTTCCAGACTTTTTATACTTAGTTTCATTTTTAATTTCTTCTTGTTCTCTATGACCTTCTTCAGTAGCAAAATTAACTTCAACGAGTTTTCTTTGATCTTCAGAAAATAACGAAAAGAAAAATACAAATAGAACAGCAGGTAGTCCTCTCACAATAGCAGAGAATATTTGAACCATTTGATTTTCAATCGGAAAAGATAGGTTTAAAACACTGTTTAATAGATATATTCCAGTGTAAAAGAGTACAAGGTATTTAAACCACGACAGTGTTGTAGTTCTATTAATTGTTGAATATTCATCTTTTATTGACTTACCATGTCTGTTTAACATCCAAAGTATGATACCACTGTATATCAATCTAGACATATTCAAAGTCAAATCCCAAATAAATGAAAATGAGAATTCTGGCCTCAGCTTGATAGCAGGTGAATTTACATTATCAACTCCAAAAGATATTGCTGGATTTATAGAATTTGGGTCTAAAATTACATAGACAAACCAAACACCAAAAGGAATCAAATGCAGTAAATCTCTAAATTTTAATTTAAAGTTCTCTTTTAATAAAATTTGAGTGTAGAGATACAATATGGGTCCAACTAGAAAGTAACTGAGGCGTGTGACTGGATATATAACTCTTAAAAAACTCATTGAAATGAAACTTGGTCGAAGTAGATTATCCAAAATAGTAAGAAGAAATACAAATATTACAGCAGATGCATATTTGGCATCAGTATCAGTATTTCTTTTAAAGACAGAAAGTCTAAGCAATCCTGATATTGCCCATGCAGTTCCCATTGCTAATATAATTTGAAATATTTCATACATGAATTTATTATAGTATTTTAAAGATTTTACAGTCAATAAATTTTAACAAACTTTAAAAATTCTAAAATCTTAATCCAAAAGAATAATTCTCTAATATTTTTAATTCCTTGTGTTGAAGTTAATTAATTTTTCATTTAAAACTTTTTTCTCTCTCCCGGTCGGCAAGGAAGATAAAAATAAGAAAATACAATAGATTTCAATTATAAATTTCAAGCGGAGAAACAAATGAATAAAAAGATAATAACATTTTTAATTTTAACATTGGTAACAGGAGCATCTTTATTTGCAATGGGAGCAAGCGAGGCTATTGAAACAGATAACAGTACATCAAGTGCTTCATTGAATGTGAGTGAGATAAATACAAACTCAAAAATGAACCTGGAGTCAGTTGCATCAGAACTGGGAGTTACTGTAGAGGAGCTTCAAAAAGCTTTAGGAGACCCATCTCAAGGAGAACCAAACTACACGCTAGCTGCAAAAAAGTTAAATGTTGATTCAACACTGTTGCAGCAACTTATGAAAGCATTAAGCGAAGGTCCTTCTGTTGAAGTTGATCCTTATACAATCAACTTAAATGGTAATGAATTCACCATTACATACAGTGTATATACTTGGTCTGAATTACCTGATGATGTAATCTACGAAAAAGAGGGCCTACAACAATTCACAGATGCCAATGGAACAACTCATTATTATGAGACAATCTACCTTCCTAACGGCAACCTGAACTGGTATCAGGCAGCATATCTAGCACAGGATGCAGGAGGATATTTAGCTTGCATAAATTCACAAGAGGAAAATGACTTTGTTTTCTCTTTGGTTGATGATGATAAATACTTCTGGCATTTTGAAGAAGATGGTCCACATTATGGTATAAGCATTGGACCATTTTTAGGAGGATTCCAACCTGAGGGCTCTATAGAACCAGCTGGTGGATGGCAATGGTTAAGTGGTGAACCATTCGATTATACTAACTGGGCTCAGAATTTAGATGATGGCATTGTAGATATAGATCCACGTGATAACACACAACCAAATGATTCAGGTGATGGTCAACCAATCATGGGATTTGGTGAGATGAATCTTCCTGTTCCTACTTGGGGTGATTACATGGAAAATGTTGGAACATATGGAGCAACAAAGCTTCCTGGATACAGTTACGGTTTTATAATTGAATATGAAAGCAATCCCGTTGAATAATTATAAAAAGGCCACCCTACTACAGGATGGTCCTACATAAAAAATAACTGATCTGTAATGCAATTAAAAAATTCATGCCGCTTTGACACAACATGAATTTCAGTACAATATTTGGGAACCAGCACCTCACTCAATTGTGAGGTACTTTCCTCTTTTATGCAGTTCAATATCTAATATATCACTGCGGAGTTCCCTGAATTGTAATTATTTGATACTCATTCCAGTGAAGTTTTCATTGATTTGAGTTACATAGTAATCAATTGCACCTTGTGCATCTAATTCACCAGCAATAGCTTTATCGATACCATCACGAAGAGCGTTACCGAAAGATTCACCAGCGTGAAGATCTTTTACGATTTCGTCATTGTTAGGTTGAGCGATTGTTGCGTTGATTTCCATGTTGAAGATATCCATACCTTTAACTTCATAAGTTACATCAACACCTTTCATTGCAGGAAGGTAGTTACCAATAGCACAGTATTCTGAATAGTTCTCAGGTTGGTAGAACCAATTGATGAACTGTTGAGCTTCTGCTTCGTCGCCAGTTCCCTGGAAACCGAATAAGAAGTTACCACCTAAACAAGTAGCTTTTTCTTTTTCATAAGGAGCCAATACTGGAATCCATTCAAAGCTATCAATGTTATCAGTGTAATCAGTTAGTACCCAGTTACCACTTAAGTGAGCTGCAACTTTACCAGTCTTGAATGTAGACTGTGCATTTTCAGTACCTAAACCAATTGAAGCTGGAGAGTAACCATTCTTATATAAGTCTAAGATAAAGTTCATACCTTCAAGAGCTTCAGGAGAATCTGCTGCAATTTTAGTTACATCGTTTGGATCAAAGATCTGCATACCGAATTGATAAAGGATAGTTCTGTTTCTTTGAGCACTGTGGTCAATTACTAGACCGTAATCAACATCAGAGTTAGCTACAACTTTATCAAGAGCTACTAAGAATTCATCCCAAGTCCATCTGTCTGCTTCAGTTAGAGGATAAGCTACACCAGCTTGGTCAAAAGCTGTTTTGTTGATGATCAAACCAACAGCTGTTGAGTTAATTGGAGTTGCTAGAAGTTTACCATCTCTGGTTCCGTTTCTAACAAAATCATCCTGTGTGAAACCAATATCATCTAAAGGAAGAAGGAAGTCTGTGTAAGAATTGATCTTTGTTGTTCTACCTAAAGCAGGTAATTCACCAATAGAAGCTCTGTTCATAAGTTGAGTTTTGATATCACCATAAGCGATTTCATTAAGTTTTACTTTAAATTCATCATGAGTGTTATTCCATTTATCAACTAGAGCAGACATTGCTCCACCTTCAAGACTATCATCAGATAATAGAATTTCAATTGTCTTTGGTTCATCTGCTGAAGAACCTTTTTCACTTGAACCATTAGCAAATACGCTAAAACTCACTGTTGCACATAGCAACAATACTAATAATTTTTTCATTATATAACCCCTTTTATTTTATTTTAAAATAATAATTTTCTAATTAACCTTTAACACCACTTGCTACGTTTGTACTCATTATCTGTCTGTTGAAAATAATGAATAGAATCAATACAGGAAGCATTGTAAGTACAGAAGCAGAAAGTAGAGTTGTCCAGTCTACTGCTTCAGCACCAGATAGAGTTCTCAATGCAATCTGCAATGTATATTTATCTGGAGATCTCAAAGTGATCAAAGGCCAGATAAAGTCATTCCATCTCCATTTAACAGAGAAGATACCAAGTATTGCTAATTGACTCTGACATAAAGGAAGCATCAATCTAACAAAGATTCTACCTTCATGAGCGCCATCTATTCTTGCAGCTTCTAATAGTTCGTTTGGAACTGATACGAAGAACTGTCTCATCAAAAATACACCAGTCATAGTTCCAACTGTTGGAACAATACAAGCCCATAGAGTGTCATACAAACCCAATTTATAAATAACTGTGAAACTAGGTCTCATGATTATTTCTGTAGGTAGCATTGTTGTTGCTAACAAGCAAACAAACAATACACGTAACCATGGATATTTATATTTAGCTAGAGCAAATCCACACATAGAACTCATAAGTAGAGTTACTGCAGTTGCTATGATTGTAATGAATGCAGTATTTGCTGTGTACATTACAAAGTTAAACTTGAACAATGCTGTTACATAGTTCTGTAAGTTAGGATTCTTTGGGAAAATAGTCATTGGGAATGCAAATAATTCCTGACCTGACTTGAAAGAGCTCAATATAATCCATAACACTGGGAAAACCCAAATAATTGCAATCAATAATCCAAAAAAGCTTTTTAGATATTCATTTTTCTTACCGCTTACTGTCATATTTAACCTCTTTTTTCCACTTTAGTGTTATGTCTTGTTTGAATAAGAGAAACAATAATCAGGATGACAAACATTACCATTGAAGTTGCAGAAGAATAACCAATCTGCATTTTATCGAATCCTGTTTGATAGATATATTGAATCATGTATGTTGTTGCTGTTCCAGGACCACCATTTGTCAATGTCAGAATCATAGCAAATGCTTTGAATGCTGAAATAATGGAAAGGATGATGATCATAAATGATACTGCAGATAAACCAGGTAATGTTACGTTAACGAAATCCTGAAGTGGTGATGCACCATCTATCTCAGCTGCTTCATGTAATGACTGAGGAATCTGTTTGATAGCACCAATGAAAATCAACATATTTGTACCACAGTTAGCCCATACAAAGGATATAACAGTTGTTACGAATGCTGCGTTTGCACTTGTTGCCCATTTAATAGTTGGAAGATTCATTGTTGTAAGTACGTAGTTTAAGATACCGAAGTTCTCACCAAAGATCCATCTCCATGTCAAACCAACCATGATAGTTGATAATAATGTAGGCCAGTAAATGAAAATTCTCATTACAGAATTTCCTTTCATTGCTTCATTATTCAATAGCATAGCCAGGAACAATGATACAAAATAAACCAGTGGAACGGAAACTAAAGTAAATTTGAATGTATTTGCTACAACTCTATAAAATTCAGGATCTTTAAAAAGTTTTGCATAGTTTTCTAGACCCAGAAAATCCATTCTTGATATACCATTATAATTAGTAAGCGAGTACCAAAAGCCTACTGCAGCCGGAATAACAAAAAAGACAGCAAAGAACAAAAAGTTAGGTGCACAAAAAAGAACAGCCCACTTTTGTTTTGTATCAAGTTTATTTCGCTTTGTTTTTGAATTAAACAACTTAATTTCTCCTCCCTTTTATTTCATAAGTTGCTAAGAAATAAAAGAATATAATTACAAAAATAAACAGACAGATGATTATCCTGAATATATATTTTTGCTTTTAAACTAACTAAAATTAATAATTAATTTTAATATATTAATGCACCATGTTAATAAGTAATCCTCACCAATAATAGTTGCCGCCTGGTTTTTCTAATAATCGTTATATAAAAGATGGAATTGTTTTAAGATTGAGCATCTGATATTGCTTATATAAGCAATTTTTCTTTCAAAAAAATCACAAATCAATACAAGTTCTATCTTCATTTTATATTCGTTATTTATGCAAAAAAAGCCATCACAATTATCATCAATAATTCCTACACTATCCAAAAAAAAAATGTTATTTTGTTGAAACCAAATGAGTATATATAATAACAATTATGTACTCATTTTTAATAATGAAATTCTAATTTTATATTAAGATTTCACCTATAAAAAATGGTTTTTCCTTTGTCTTAAAAAAATAATAACACTCACCAATAGCTATAACTACTTATTATTTGCCAGTATTTTAAAAAAAGATTGCATTTTTTGCTTTAATTAATTAATAAAACGTTCTTTTGATGCTTCAATAATTGTACACAGTTATATACTGTATTGAGTATTATTACTAGGACAAAATTGTAATAAATCATTAACGTTTTTAAATTAAAAAATCATAAAAATTATTCATCAAGATCTCAGTGAAAAGCCTAAAATACAGATGTATTTTTTACTCATAAATATGGATATTTTAATAAAGAAATACACTCATATTTTTCACTTTTCTAATGAAACTCGACAGATCATCAGAACTCATTATCTTTTATAAAAAAACTTCCAATTCAACAATCGTTGCACTCTTGCATAAGATTTTTTAACGACAATTTATTGGGTAACTGAACAATAATTGCTGAAAAAAAGCAGCGGAAGTTTGTATTCCACTGCTTTTAATCATCTTTATAATTTATAATTATTCAGTTTTTTACAAAAAGAACTACATATTCTTATAATGGTCTTGAGTTACATAGTAAGCCAATTTCTTAGTCTTTCTATCTTCAGCAATCAAGCCCTTTCTATTGAATCCTTCTTGGTGTTTGTTGAGTCTTCTTACAGCACGGAAATCATAGAAAATCCAAGGTGTTGTACCCTTAATGAAAGGAGACTTAGCCATTGTTTCATACTGTCTTCTGTAAAGTTCAGCTTGGAATTCTTCACTCCATAGGCTTTCTTTAGTTGAGTGGTATCCAGCTTTTGCACCAGCACCAAATTCAGCAATAATAACAGGCTTTGTTAAGTTTGTGTTATCAAGGATATCTAGTAATTCATCAATGTTAGGATCATACCAACCATAGTATTCATTGTTACCAATGATATCTAAGTGGTCCATCAATCTGTCTTCAAGTCTCAATGTTACTTTGTTAACAAGACAAGCAGCACTTGTAGGACGGGTTGGATCTAATTCATGACAGATATCAACAAGGTTGATCATGAATTCAAGTCTTTCGTCTGTATCAGGGTTTTCATTACCTACTGACCAGATGATTACACTTGCTCTGTTTCTATCACGAAGAATTAATTCTCTTAACTGATTCTGACCATCTTTAATAGTTGCAGGGTTTTTGAAATCAATTGCCCAGTATACTGGAACTTCTTCCCAAAGTAGAACACCCATTTCATCAGCAATCTGTGCGAAACGACGAGTGTGAGGATAGTGTGCTAATCTGAAGAAGTTACCATACATGTCTTTAAGTTGGTTGATTGACTGTCTGATGATATCATCATTAGTTGTTTTACCAAGATCAACGTGGTCTTCATGGATACTGATACCCTTAAGGAAGATTTCTTTACCATTCAAGATGATGTTTAGACCTTCAACTCTGATTTCTCTGAAACCAATTTTATCCCTGACACTGTCTGAAGCAGAAGTAAAAGTAACATCATATAGTTTAGGACTATCAGGAGACCATAATTCAGGTTTAGCTGAAATTGAGATTTCACCTTTGCCATCTTTTACTTCAATGCTTTCTTTAACACCAAGTTCAGCAATTTCGAATACAACAGTTTCGTTAACACTTTCGTTCATTGTAACTTCTGCATGAATTGTATCAAACTTTTGGTTAGGAACTAAAGTTGCATAGTAATCTTTGATGAATACTTTAGGAGTACGTAGAAGATAGATATCTCTATATAAACCACCGTAGTTGAACCAGTCAGTATTATCCATAGGTAATCTGTAGCTCTCTCTTGAAGTATCAACTGAGAACAAGATTTCATTCTCGCCTTCTTTCAAGTATTGAGTAACGTCCATTGAGAAAGGAGTTGATCCACCATCGTGAACGCCAACAAATTCATGGTTCATGAATACATAACAGCGGTACATTGCACCTTCTAGGTGTAAGAATACATGCTCTTCACCTCTGTTTTTGTACTTGAAGTTACGGAAATAAAGACCTGTATCACTGTAATAATAAAGTTGGTCATCTTCCATATTCCAACAACTTGGAACATTATGAGTTGGATATAGTTCAAAGTTATAATTGATTGGAATTTCCATGTGACTATCTGGTTTTTCAGTGAGGCCTAAAAACCATTCACTTCTAAGACAAGTTTCATAAGGGTCTACTGTGAAAGTATATTTCCCGTTTAATGATTCTTTCTCTCTTCCATTAATCTGGATTAATGTAGAATTATCTACAGTCTGCTGCTCAAATTTAGCTTTATAATTGGTATCATGAATATTACTTGTGAAGTTACCGATTTTGAATCCCATACTTTTCCTCTTATATTGATCGTTCTATATATATGACTATAATTAAATAAATAAAGTAAATATACGTATTATTTATCTAATTTAATTAAAAACATTGCATTTTTTGCTTTAAATTCAATCAAAAACAACTTGTTGCTTTTGATATCCAATCTCTATTTTAGCTCGTTAATTCCGTTTATGAATAATGATTCATCAACATCACTGGTGAGTTCTGTAATTTTAGGTTCTTCTGTATTTGATAGATTGAAGATACCTGATTTTTCATGTAAGAAGAGAGGTTCTGAGTATTTTGGTCTCAGATCGATGAGGTCAATTGGCCACTTACTTCTCTTTTCCATCTTGATATAAACATCATTGAATTTGATATCTTTTATTTTGTTTTCGCTATCTGAAGCTAAAAGAATACCAGTCTCACTTTTGATTGAGATGTTGTTGAAAGATACTCTTTCAATTGAACCACTGGTTGTATTTTCATCTCTATCGTAGGATGTGATAGAAATTGGTTCTGAGCTTCCCCACCATTCCTCACTGAATCTTCTTGTTTCGATTTGGATGTTGTTGAATTGAACGTTTTTAACACTACCAGCATCTCTTATTTGAATTGAGATACCTCTGTTGCTATCAACAATTTGACAGTTGTTAACAAGAACATTTTCAAAGTCATTCACACCTTCTGTTCCAATTTTTAATGCAGCACTTGTACTTGTTAAAATACAGTCGCTGATTATAACGTTTTTAGTTGGAAGATATTCACTGTTACCTTTGCAGTTTTTCAAACAGATGCAGTCATCTGCACAAGCAATACGGCAGCCTCTTATGATTACATTCTGACTGTGATCTGGATCAATACCATCACTGTTAGCAACATCTAAAGGATTGTCGATTGTTATTCCATCAATCAATACATCTTTACAACCTGCAAAGTGAATTGTCCAGAATGGAGCTCTTATGAACACTGTATCTTTGATCTTCAAGTCTTTACAATTTTCAATATAGACCATTGTCTGACGAGGATAAAAATTTCCGTTTTTATAGTAAGGACTCTTTCTTTCTACAAATGCGTCACAGTTACCATCAATAGTACCTTCACCATCTATAGTTATGTTGTTAGAATTCAATGAATATAAAAAAGCAAAAGCAGGTTTTCTGGTTACAGGAGTACCAACACCACGTGTTTTTTCATTATCAACCTCACCTGGTTTTATATAATCTGCTAGATTATCGCTTGCAAGTATTGTAGAGTTTTTCTCTAAATGAAGATGCAAATTATCGTGTAAAGTTAAAGATCCTGTTTTGTAAATCTTTCCACTTTCAAAGACAACAATGTCATTTTCATCGATTGCCTTTTGGATAGCCTTTGTATCGTCAGTGATTCCATCTCCAATTGCATTTTTGGGGTATCTATTCATTTCCATCTCCTTACTGTGTAAAAAGAGTATCATCTGAAAATAACATTAACTACGTAAAATTTGCTTATATTTTGGAAATTTATTGCATTTTTTGCTTAAATCCTAGTCGAATTCTTTGAATTCCAAAAGAGTTTGATTGTTTGAATTGCTGTTTTTCCTGAATTCAGAGGGAGACATCTCAACATACTTTCTGAATACTCTGTTGAATTGACTGAAAGAGTTGAAACCACATTCCTCACCTATCTCTTTGATCTGCTTTGTGGAATTAAGAAGAAGTATCTGAACCTCTCTGACTCTCGCCATCTGAATGTAATTCACCAAGGTGAACCCTGTTATCTCTTTGAACTGGTGTGATAGATAACATGGACTGATTGAGAATTTATCTGCAATATCTTCAAGACTCAGATATCCATTCAAGTTCAAATGGATATAACTTGAGACACTGTAGATTTTTTGAGTGATGGAGTTACCTGTCTGCTCATCAGCAAATATATTTTTCTCTTTGTTGAAATAAAGAAGATATAAAAACTCAAGGAATTTAGCATGAATCAACAATCTAT
>JBFHFI010000016.1:0-20697 GCA_041583675.1 Butyrivibrio sp.
AGAAAAGCGTCCCGATATTTGTAAAGAATGCTTAGAAAAACTAATTTATATACAACAACCTAGTTGTATGAAATGTGGTAAACAACTAGAAGAGGAAGAACAAGAATATTGTTATGATTGTCAAAGTCATAGAATGGAATATACAAGGGGAATTGCTTGTTTTGCTTATTCAGAGGCTATGAAACAATCCATGTATGGATTCAAATATAATAATAAAAGAGAATATGCAGAGTTTTATGCAAAAAATATTGTAGATAGATATGAAAACCTGATTTTGAGTTGGAAGGCCGATATTTTAATTCCGGTTCCATTGTATAAGGAGAGATATCGAAAAAGAGGGTACAATCAAGCGGAGGTATTGGCAAAAAAACTATCAAAAAAATTAAATATTCCAGTAGACTGTAAGGTATTACAGCGTTCAAAAAACACAGTTGCTCAAAAGACATTAAAAGATAAGCAAAGGGTTTTGAATATAGAAAAGGCTTTCCAAACAGTTTCAAATGAGTTAAAATATAAGAACATTATACTGGTTGATGACATATATACATCGGGAGCGACGGTGAATGAATGTGCCAAAGTATTAAAGCAAAAGGGAGCCGGATGCATTTATTATATTGCAGTCTGTATAGGAAGAGGATTTTAAGGAGGAGTTATTATGGAAGTCAAGAATTGTAGGTCATGTGGGAGATTATTTAATTATATAGGTGGTGGGTATCAATTATGCCCTGCTTGCGTTGCAGACTTAGATAAGAAGTTCGGATTGGTGAAACAATATATAAGGGATACACCATATGCAACAATGCCCCAGATAGCAGAAGAGAATAATGTTTCCATAGCTCAACTTGAAAGATGGGTTAGAGAAGAACGCTTGACTTTTGCAGATGATTCTCCGATTGGAATAGAATGCGAAGGCTGTGGAACTACAATTAAGACAGGAAGATTTTGTTCTAATTGTAAAGACAATATGGCCAAGGGATTGTCATATAAGTCAAATACGGGAGCGGTAAAGAAGAGCGCAGATAGAGAAAAAGCAAGAATGAGATTTCTTGATAATCAATAGAATATTGAATAGAGCAGATAAGAGGTGAAGGCAGAAAAATGCTTTCATCTTTTTTTTCTTTGCTATAAGTATTTTGGGAAAACATCCGATAAACATTATAAGATTAAATGGATATTTCTAATTTAGGGAGGAGAAATTGATATGAGAATAGACGCGTATAATCAAGTGAGTCAAATTTATCAAGCCAATAAGAAATCATCTGTTTCCAAGACGGATACAAGTTATGGAACGGACAAGATTGAAATTTCACAATTTGGAAAAGATTATCAGGTTGCGAAACAAGCTGTTGCTAATGTTTTGGATATTAGGGAGGACAAAGTAGCAGATGTCAAGAATCAAATGGATACGGATACTTATAATGTTAGTGCAGAGGATTTAGTTGCCAAACTTTCAGAGAAGTATGGAACATTATTGTTCTAGGAGAGATACAAGTGCCAAGTTTAATAGAGAATTTAATTGATACATTAGAAAAAGAGAATAGCTATTATCAAGAATTATTGGAAATGTCTATGAAGAAGACGGGCGTGATTAT
This sequence comes from Butyrivibrio sp., assembly GCA_041583675.1. Taxonomy (GTDB): domain Bacteria; phylum Bacillota; class Clostridia; order Lachnospirales; family Lachnospiraceae; genus Eshraghiella. The sequence continues at coordinate 1,593 of JBFHFI010000016.1, forward strand.
TCAAGGAAAGCCAGAAGCATTAAGGGATATTGTTTACAAGGAACAGTTAATTGTGGACAAAATAACCAAGCTTGAAAAAGTGCGAACAGAGACTACAAAGGATATAGGATTGGTGTTAAATAAGGATCACAAGAAATTAACATTGGGAACTTTGGCGGAATTACTTATTGCTCAGAAAAAAGAATCTGATGCATTAAAAGATATTCATGATCGATTGTCAAAGACCATGTCACGAATGGTAAAAGTAAATGATCATAACAAGGCATTATTACAAGAATCCGTGGAGATGGTCGAATTTGAGATGAATTTAGTGCAAAGTTTTCGATATGCTCCTTCAACGGCCAACTATTCAGGAAATGAATATACAGAAACAATTCCTGATGGACAGAGAAGTTTTGATGCAAAGCAATAGCTAATAATTGGAGGTGAACACAATGGGAATGTCAGGATTATATGTTGGATTGTCGGGATTGCAAACAAGTAGTAATTCCCTGAATACAACAGCAAACAATCTTGCGAATATAAATACAACAGGTTACGTTAGACAGCAAGTAATTTACAAGGATCAACCATATACTTTAGTGTCTACAACATCTAGTACAACAACAGGGCAACAAGGACTTGGTGTTTCGATTGCTTCAATTAATCATGTGAGAGATATATTTCTGGATGCTGCTTATCGAAAAGAAAATGGCAGACAGAATTTTTACGATAAATTAACAGATTCTATCTATGAAATAGAGACCCAGATGGGTGATACGGATGGAATTTCAGGAATTGGTTTTCAGACAAATATTTCAGATTTGCTGGAATCATTAAATGAAGTTGCGAAAACACCTTCAGATTTAACTGCAGTAGCGGGACTTGCCCAAAGTGCAGTTACCTTTTTAGAATCGGCAAAATCCATATATCAAGGACTTGTTGATTATCAGGATACGTTAAATGAAGCAGTGGGAGAGACTGTAGATAGAATTAATGAAATTGGGGATGCTTTATTAAGTTTGAATAAAAGTATTGCCAAGATAGAAACAGGTGGAGTTGAAGTTGCTTCAGATTTAAGAGATACAAGAGATCTATATTTAGATGAATTATCTTCTTATTGTAAAATAACATGTACAGAAGAGGATAATGGTTCGGTATCGGTAATTTTGGAAGGGGTTGCATTTGTTGATGATTCGAGTGTTAATTATATGGATACAGAAGTGATTGACGGAACAGAATTGCTTAATCCAGTATGGTCAGCAATTAATGACCAATCAGTTTATAACTTGGATTTAACAATATCAACTGAAAACAATACAGATATTGGTGGTTTAAAAGGTTTATTAGTGGCAAGAGGCTCTATTACACCTACTTATGTGAATATGACGGCACCTGATGTTGCAGATTATCCAGGAGGAGCGACAGACCCAGATTATTTAAATGCCCTAAACGCATATGAATTATATACAAGCTCATCGGAAATATCTACATTAGTAAATACAATGGCTAATTTTGATAAGTTGATTAATTCAATTGTGGAGAATATTAATGACATTCTTTGTCCTGAGACAACATATACCGCATTGGATTCTACAGTATATACGGTGCTTGACACAACGAAGGCATCAACATCTGTAGATGGAGAATATGGAATAGAATTGTTTACAAGGGATTATTGCGATAGATATGAAACGCAAGTAATTGATGGTACAACATTTTATGTGCGTAATGATCAAAATACATTTGGAAATACATCAGCCTATTCCGTAGCAAATATTTCTATTAATAGTGAGATATTGCAAGATTATTCTAAAATACCATTAACCAAGGCGAATGGAGAAGAAGACTATGAAAAAGCAGCGCAATTAGTGAGTGTGTTTTCTGAAGATGTCTTTTCATATAATGGTGGTTTGGAAAGTTTGACGTTTGAAGAGTTTTTTGAAGCAATTGTAAATGATGTGGCCAATACAGGATCTATTTATAATAGTATGTCGAATAATGAGTTGAGTTTAGCCAATGCTCTAGATGATGAGAGGCAACAAGTAATTGGAGTTTCTTCAGATGAAGAGCTGGCCAATATGATTAAATTTCAACAAGCTTATAATGCAGCATCGAGATATGTAAATGTAATTAGTGAGATGATGGAATCACTCATTAATAATACGGGAGTAAGGTGATTAAATGGCTAATACATTTTTTGGATTAACAATTGCATCAACAGGATTATCTGCAAGTAATGTGGCGGTTAATACAACTGCACATAATATATCTAATATTAATACAGAAGGTTATACAAAACAGTATGTAAATCAAACAGCGGCATCTTCTATAAGAGTATATTCTAGTTATGGAACGGTTGGAACAGGAACGCAAGTTACATCTATTGAACAATTAAGAAGTTCATACTATGACACTAAATATTGGAATAATAATGCGAACCAGGGAGAATACTCGACATTAGAGTCTTATTCTACATTGATTGAAGATTATTTAGATGAATTTAATTTGGATGGTTTTACAGTGGAATATGCAAATCTTTTTAATGCAATAAATACATTGACCACGGACCCTACAAGTGAGGTGGCTAGGAATCAATTTTTGAATTACGCAGATAGCCTTTGTGAATACTTTAATACCCTATCTACAAATCTTAGTAATATTCAAAGCTCGGCAAATTCGGAAGTGAAAAGTACTGTATACAAGATTAACACCATTGCTGAACAGATTACATCTTTGAATCAACAGATTAATACGATTGAGATTAATGGTGGTGTTGCAAATGATTTACGAGATGCGAGAGCACTATTGGTAGATGACTTGTCCGCATATGTGAATACAACTGTGACAGAAAAGAGTATTGGAAGTGGAGCTACAGAATATGTAGTTTATATAAACAATCAAGTATTGGTAGATGATGATACATATAATTCTTTGAAATGTACAGCAAGAGAGACAAGTGAAAAAAGAAATGCCAGTGATGTAGAAGGAATTTATGATATTACATGGAATAATGGATTAGAATTCAATGTATATAGTGATTCTTTATCTGGCGGACTTAAAGCTATGATAGATATAAGAGATGGTTGTAATGATTCTTATGAAGTAGTTGGATTAGTAGATACAAGTGGAGATTTCTTATTAGACGGAGCGGGAGAAGTAGTTGATGTTCAAGATCTTACGGATATAGAGTATGCAACTTATATCGGTTCAGGCTATGAAAAATCAATTACAATTGTTACAGATTCTTATCGTAATTCTGAATACAAGGGAATTCCTTTTTATCAATCTCAATTAAATGAATTTGTACAGACCCTTGGAGATGCAGTAAATGAAATTATTGGAAATGGTGATTTAGATGGAGCTGCAGTAGAAGATTTTTATGTATCTCAATATGGAGATTCTTATTTAACAGCGTCAAATGTACAAGTGAATCTTAATATGATATCAGACACGTCCAATTTACCATATTCATTAGATTCTTCCAAAGGGGAAGCAAATACAGATATGGCATTGGAGTTATATGCGCTAAAAGATTCCATAACAATTAAAAATGGAACATTTGAAGATTATTTGGCTTCATTGGTGTCTGTAATTGCAATAGATTCTAGTAGAGCCACTACATTTTCAGCTAATTATGAAAATATTGTAGCAACAGTGGAAAATCAAAGATTATCAGTAAGTGGTGTTGATGAAGATGAAGAAGGCGTTGATTTGGTAAAATATCAAAATGCATATGGTTTATCAGCAAAAGTGATTTCCGTCATGCAAGAAATATATGACAAATTAATAAACGAAACAGGATTATAAAAATATTAGGAAATCGGGGAGGAAGAGTGACATGAGAATTACCAATACAATGATGATGAATCAGACTCTTAGAAATGTAAGCAAATCCAAGAGTAATTTAAGTGAACTTGAATATCAGATGTCTACAGAAAAGAAAATTGCAAGACCGTCGGATGATCCAATTGTTGCTATTAGGGCATTGTCCCTTCGTTCAAGTTTGACAGAAATAGATCAATACTTAAATAAAAATATTCCTGATGCGCAATCATGGTTGGATATAACAGAAAGTTCACTTGATAATATGGATGGAATTTTAACAGATATCTATCAGTATTGTAATCAAGGTGCATCAGATCAATTTACGTTAGAAGACAGAAGTGCTATTATAGAAGTATTAAATCAATATAAAGAAGCAATCTATTCAGAAGCAAATACAAGTTATGCAGGAAGATATTGTTTCACAGGATACAAGACAGATGAAGCCTTTACTTTTTTAACAAGTGAGGATGCAAATAAAAATTATAGTATTACACAAACCTTTAGCGGAGAAGATCTAACGAAAATATCGGTTATGAAGAATTCCGTTGATGTTGGAACTGTTACAACAATTGATGCGGCAGATACGCCTGAATCAGAAAGCGTATATAACTTAAGATTAGCATATGAGGGATGTAATGGAACTGCAGGAACATATTCTGATGTAGTTGTAGATGGAACATCTTATAGTGTGGTTTCGGTAACGCAAGAGGAATTTGAGGTTCATGTTGCTAACGGAGATTTATCAGATCCTGCAGCAACTGATGTTTATTATGTGTATGATACAGGAGAGCTTGCAATACCTGATAGTTTATATGCAACTTTTAAAGATGCGGAAGATATATCTTTTACATTTGAAAAAGATGGTTTTGAAGATACGGATTTTAGACCTGAAATGTATTTTGATTGTGTGGATATTACAGATCCTACGGATCCAATTACATATACTATGGGAACAGAAACGCAAGCAATATCTTATTCTATTAACTTTAGTCAAACAATACAAGTGAATACATTAGGAAATGAAAGCTTAAGTTATAAAATCGGAAGAGATATTGATGAGTTATGTAATGCATTAGCAAAAGTTGGAGAAGTGGAAGATAAGATAGTAGAATTAAATGAAATGTACGACAGCAGTATTTATACAGACGCAGAAAAAGAACAGATTACAACAATGATTGAAGCAGCAGAAAAAGAATTAGAATATGAAACTGATAATATGGAAAATTTATTTTCTTCAGAGTTAACAAGAGTGTTGGATTATCAGCAGACAGTAGATCTTCAATTAGCAGATTTGGGAGCAAGAAGCACAAGGCTTGATCTTACAAAAAGTAGGTTGACAGAGCAAAACACCACATTTGAAGATTTGAAATCAAAAAATGAAGATGTTGAGTTAGAAGATACAGTTATTAAATATTCTGCAGCTCAGACTCTTTATCAAGCGGCTTTAACAGCGGCTTCAAATACGGTGAAAGAATCATTGTTAGATTATATATAAGAATAGAGTTGTAGAAGGAGAATGGTATGTTAATTAAATCGAGGTTATTTGGGGAAATATCAGTAGAAGATGATAAAGTGATTACTTTTGAAAAGGGAATCATTGGATTTGAAGAATTCAAGAGTTATGCAATTGTATATGATTCTGAGAAAAAAGACAATGTTGGAATAATGTGGCTTCAATCTACACAAGAACCTCAATTAGCATTTCCGGTTATGGATCCTCTTCTTGTAGATACACAGTACAATCCGGTGATTGAAGATGAGCAATTAAAAATAATAGGCGAAAACTTGCAAACGGAAAGTATATATGTGCTATCAATTTTGACAGTACCATCAGATATTAGCAAGATGACAATTAATCTGAAAGCACCATTATTGATTAACACGGAAAGTAAAAAAGGTTGTCAGATTATTGTGGGAAATGATGAATATGAAGTGAGACATGAAATATATCAATATTTTAGCTCCTTAAAAGAAGAGGAGGGGACACAATGTTAGCATTATCTAGAAAAAAGAATGAATCAATTGTAATTAATGATGATATTGAGATTACAATTCTTGAAATAAAGGGCGAACAAGTGAAAATTGGAATCACAGCTCCGAAGTCTGTTCCGATATATAGAAAAGAGGTATATCTTCAAATACAAGAATCAAATAAAGATGCAAGTATGTCAGATGGATTAGAGGCCTTGAAAAATTTATTAAAATAAAGATTAATATATTAGTAACTGTAGCCGAAATACAATGTATAACCATAGTTTTATATTCACACGGAGGTGTATAAAATGGCATTAGAAGCAATTCAAAATACGGGAAACAAAACAACGAGTTCATACAATACAGGAGGTGTTACAATTCCTGAGACTACATCTGTAGAAGATGTTTCAACAGTATCTTTAAATGTTGAACAAACACAAGGTAGCGAAGGGTTGCAAAATTATGAAACTCAGGAAACTGTAGAGGCAGCAGAACAGAAAAATGTTGCTCCTTCAGAAGGAACTATTAAACAGGCAATTTCAGACATTAATAAAAAAATCAATCCGAATACATTTGCTCAATTTGGAATTCATGATAAAACAAATAGAGTAACAATTAAAATTGTGGATAAAGATACGGATGAAATTATAAGAGAATTTCCGGCAGAAGAGACCTTGGATATGATTGCTAAGGTATGGGAACTTGCAGGAATGTTTGTAGACGAAAAAGGATAAGTTAGAAAGGAGGATTATTATGTCAGTTAAAGTTTCAGGATTGGTATCAGGACTTGATACAGATTCAATTGTAGCAGAGTTGGTATCAGCCTATTCATTAAAGCAAGAAACATATGAAAAAGCGCAGACCAAATTAGAATGGACTATGGATAAATGGAAAACAACAAATACAAAAGTATATAGTTTTTATTCATCTTCTTTATCAAATATGAGATATTCTTCAAATTATAATTTGAAATCAGCTTCAATCTCGGATTCGAGTGTGGCGACAATTTCAGCATCAACATCAGCGGTAGCCAGTACACAATCATTATCTGTATTGCAATTGGCTACATCAGGATATATGACAAGTGGAGAAGTATCCCAGTCAGATGGAAGTGATGTAAAAAGTACGACAACATTAAGTGCATTAGGGATTTCAGGAGGGACTATTAGTGTTAATGGAACAGATATAGACCTAACTTCTGGAATGACAGTTTCAACATTAGTATCCAGGTTGAAATCGGCGGGAGTAAATGCAAGTTTTGATTCAAATAGTCAAAGATTTTTTGTGAGTTCATCATCGTCAGGAGAAGACAATGAATTTGAATTATTGGCAGAAGATGCGGATGGACTCTCAGCATTACAGACGCTTGGTTTATTTTCTGTAACAGATACGGATGGAGACGAAACGGCTGAAATGACAGCATATAGAGCATTGGCTTCAGGAACTTTTGATTCTAGTGCAGAGATTCAATCGAGATATGATTCAGAATCATATACAACAACCACTTACACAGATTATATTCAAGGATTAGTGGATGATGCAACAGATGATCAGGCGGATGCGCAGACTCAATTAGATGCACTTCAAGATTCAGAATATGATTGGACCACAGAATATGATACCGAAGCGGATTATAATACAGCAGTTTCAGATTTGCAAACAGAAATTAGTGAATATCAAACAACAATAGATACCAACCAAGCATTGTTAGATGATTCTGTGTTATTAGATGATGCTATGACAACAGCAAATAATGCTATTCTTGCAGATATTACAAGCGATGTAAGTTCAGAGGTAGGAATTGCAACATCAATTGTAAGCCAAGTAGATGCAGGAACATTAACTGGATCATCGGATTCTGCTAGAGTTAATGCACAAGATGCATTAATAAAGTTAAATGGCGCAACGTTTAATAATTCATCTAATTCCTTTTCGATTAATGGGCTAACCATATCAGCACAATCTGTAACAGTTACTTCATCGGTAGATACAAGTGGGAATATAGTGGAGACAGATGACCCAGTAACAATTACCACAGCTGTAGATACACAGGCAATTTATGATAAAATTAAAAACTTTTTCTCGGAGTATAATGAACTATCTACTTATCTAGATACACTTTATTATGCAGATAGTTCGGATGGGTATGAGCCACTTACAGATGATGAGAAAGAATCAATGACCGATACACAGATAGAAGACTGGGAGACATTGATTAAAGATTCTTTGTTAAGAAAAGATTCTACAATTTCTGCACTTGCTAGTGCAATGAAAAGTTCAATTATTACATCCAGTGTGACAGTGGATGATGAAACTTATACACTTTCTTCTTTTGGAATTGCTACACTTAGTTATTTTACAGCAGGAGAAACAGAAAGAGGGACATTCCATATAGATGGGGATGATTCAGATGCAAGTACATCAGGAAATACAGATAAGTTAATGGAAGCAATTGCAAATAATCCAGAAGCGGTAGTTTCATTTTTCCAGGAGATGTCACAAAATCTGTATTCCACACTTACGTCAAAAATGGCATCATCTTCTATTAGTAGTGCATTTACGATTTATAATGATAAAGAGATGTCTAGTCAATATAGTGATTATACAGATGACATTGAAGACTGGGAAGAAAGAGTTTCGGACTATGAAGATTATTATTATAGTAAATTTACAGCTATGGAAACAGCACTTTCCACATTGAATTCTCAATCTTCCGCATTGTCAGGATTATTAGGTGGTTAATATAACAGGGAGGTTATTTTTATGACGAGTAATATGAGTGCAGGATATGGGGCATATCAAAAAAATAAAGTTTTAACAGGAAATCCAGCAGAACTTACATTAATGTTGTATGATGGAGCGATTAAGTTTATCAATATAGCAATTATGAGTATAGAAAAAAAAGATGTGGAAAAAACACATATTAATATTGTAAAAACGCAGAGAATTATAGAGGAATTTCGTTCTACTTTAAATTTCAAATATGAAGTTGCAAAAGATTTTGATAATGTATATGAGTATTTATTAGAGAGACTATTGGCTGCGAATTTAAAAAAAGATCCAGAGATTCTTCAAGAATGTCTTGAACATTTACGTACAATGAGAGATACTTGGAAAGAAGTAATGCGCTTAACAAAAAATCAGACAAGTGCATAACCAAGGCCGCTAGGCAGAATGGAAGAGAAGGATGGAGTCAACACAGAATTTTTTACAGGTATTATCTGAAAGTCTTGATAAAAAGCTTGTTATTTTAAAAGAATTGGAAAGCTTGACATTAGAGCAAAAAGAATTGTTTGAAGCAAAGAAATTTGACGGTGATGCTTTTAACCTTAATGTAGAAAAAAAGTCGGGGTTAATTGTTGCATTGCAAAGGATGGATAAGGGGTTTCAGGTTCTTTACAATAGAATTAAAAATCAAATCCAAGGAAATGAAGCATTATATAGTGGTGAGATAAAAGAACTTCAACAGAAAATCACTCAGGTTATGGATTTTAATGCGAGTTTACAGGTAAAAGAATCTAGAAATAAAGAAATGATAGAGAAGAAATTTTCTAGTATGAAAAAAGAAGTGCGTGTATTAAAGAAAAACAAAAAAACGGTTGCTAATTATTATAAAACGATGAATAATATTACAACGGAGCCGATTTTTTTAGACAAAAAAAAATAAATAAAATTGTTTGTATTAGGTATTAACTTTTTCAAAAGTATACCGATATAATAGATAAGTAAGAAAAATTACTTACCCGGTAGCATATCGCTACTACAATAAAACAAAATCGGTATGGATACCGATTCAAATTCAAGGAGGAATAAATTATGGTAGTTCAACACAATCTTACAGCAATGAACACAAACAGACAGCTTGGTATTACAACAGACGCTCAGGCTAAATCAACAGAGAAGTTATCTTCAGGTTACAGAATCAACCGTGCAGGTGATGATGCAGCTGGACTCACAATTAGTGAGAAGATGAGAAGTCAGGTAAAAGGACTTGATAAAGCTTCTGATAATGCACAGAATGGTGTATCACTTATTCAGACAGCTGAAGGTGCTCTTAACGAGACACATTCAATTCTTCAACGTATGAACGAAATTGCAACTCAGGCTGCAAATGATGTTAATACATCATCAGATAGAGCTGCTATCCAGTCAGAAATTTCTGCTCTTACAACAGAGATCGACAGAATTTCTTCAACAACTCAGTTCAATACAATGAACTTACTTGATGGAACATTCACAGGTAAAAATCTTCAGGTTGGAGCTCTTAGCGGACAGTCAATCACAATTAGCATTGGTTCTATGAATACAGGAGCATTGTCAATTAGTGGATTAGCTGTATCTACATTTACAGCAGCTGGATCTGCAATGGATTCTATCCAAGCAGCGATTGCTTCAGTATCAACACAGAGATCAGCACTTGGTGCTGTTCAGAACAGACTTGAGCACACAATTAACAACCTTGATACAACATCAGAGAACACTAGTGCAGCAGAATCACTAATCAGAGATGTTGACATGGCAGAAGAAATGGTTAATTACAGTAAGAATAGTATTCTTTCTCAGGCTGGACAGTCTATGTTGGCACAGGCTAATCAGGCAAACCAGGGTGTTCTTACATTACTTCAGTAATTATTAACACAACTATCATAAATAAGGTTGGCATAATGCCAACCTTATTTTCGAATTAAAATATAAATATTGTAGTTGAGAGGAGAAGAACGTGACGGATTGTAGAGAACAAATTGAACAATTATGTCCGGTTCTAGAGGAAATTGCAATTTTAGCATATAAAGAAGATGAACAAGCTTATAAAGAATTTACGAATGTTTATAAATTAACATTTGAAATTATGATGGATTTTTTTAATTCTTTGGAAGAGCTAAATAAAATTGGAGTTCAATTGGAAATTAAAGTACTTCATCAACAGATTTTGAATCTTTTACAAATTGAAAAAGAGAAGAATCTGTTATTTTTAGGGGATACTTTGAAATTTGAAATAATACAGGCATTGCTGTTATATAAAGAGATACAAAATGAAATAATTAATAATCAGTAGAGAGGTGATACAATGAAATGCTCAGATATATTTTACAAAAATATTGCTGCATACAAAGAAAACTCATTTTATGATGTTGTTTTTGATTCAGATTATACTGATCAACTGATTGCACAATGGGAAAATAATAATTATCAAGCAAGATTAGATACGGCATCAGATGGTTCTTTAATTGCGGTATCAAAAGATGGAAGTAGATATTATAACAGTAGATATGCTCCTCAATATGCAGCGGAAATATGGGCATCTCAATTTCAACAAGAGGATATCGCTCACATTTTCTTTGTTCTTGGTTTTGCAAATGGGATGTATGGAAAGGCTTTAATGGATGTGATTCATCCCTTGAATAATGTGTTTTTTTATGAGCCTGATTTGGAGTTGTATTTAAATATACTGAATGAAATAGATATTTCTGAAATTTTAAGAAGTTCTAATAACTATATTATGGTTAAAGGGATAGAAGATGCACATTTGGTGGATTTTTTATCGATTGGAATTTCTTATCATAATTATAAAAAGGTAACAGAATGTATGCTTCCAAATTATATGCAATACAAGGATAGCTTGGAAGAAATTGATAAAATATTAGAATATAACGTGGAGTTTCAACAATTGGCCAGAAATACAACTGTGGTTGTTGCTGAGGCGTGTCGTAAAAATGAACTTGCCAATCTTCCAGATGTGATTTCTCAACATTCAGCGAATCAATTGGTGAAAAGATTTCAGAAATTAGACATAAAGAATGTTCCTGCTATTTTGGTTTCGGCAGGTCCATCATTAGATAAAAATATACAAGATTTAAAAAAAGCAGAGGGGCATGCATTAATTGTTGTGGTAGATACAGCTTTAAAAACTGTAATTAGAAATAATATTATACCAGATTTAATTGTGTGTATTGATCCACGCAAACCTTTGGTCTTTTTTGAGAACGAAAAATTTAAAAATATTCCTATTGTAATTGAAAAAGATATTCCAATGGAAATTGTAAAACAGCATAAAGGAAGTAGATTCTATATAGGAAAATCTTTTGACCTTAGTGAATACTTGGCTGATAAATATGAAAAAGGAGAATACCTTCCGTTGCCTTCTGGAGGTTCGGTTGCAAATAGTGCTTATTCTTTGATTCGTCAACTTGGGTTTTCTAGAATTATATTAATGGGTCAAGATCTTGCATTTACAGATGGAAAGTGGCATACCAAGGACGCTTATGACGATGAAGTTAAGAATAAAAAAGATGCGCTAGAAAGCCTAGGTAGATGTGAAGTGGAAGGCATTTATGGTGGTATGGTTCAGACAGAATCTCGCATGAGATCTTATTTGTTGTGGTTTGAGAATATGATCTTAAAACATCCTAATTTAAAAGTTGTTGATGCAACAGAGGGTGGAGCTATGATTCATGGAAGTGAAATTATTACATTAAAGCAAGCGATTGAGAAATATGGAAGCCAAGATGAAATAGATTTCAAAAAAATAATTGGGGATATTCAACCTCTTTTTGATGAAAAAGAATTGGCTGAGATAAAAGAGTATTTAAGAAATATAAATATGTATCTGGATGAGTATGCACTGAAGGTAAAAGATGAAATTCAAGTGTATCGTGATTTACAGAAGGAAATTCAAAGAAAAAATAAAGATCAATTAATGAAATTGATGAAGAAAATCAAGGAAATTAATTTATTCAAATATGTAGATCCTTTTTCGACAATGTTATATAAATATATTGTAGAGTATGAATATGAGGCCCATGATAAAATAAATGAATTGGAGTCTAATGATGAGGGATCCGAAGAATCCATTCAAAATGCAATTGATTTATTGGAGAAATATATCTTAGCAAGTGAGCAAATGAAACAAGAAACCTATTTGCTTACAGATCAACTTTAAAAATAGAATCAAATATGGTTTTTAGGCGTATCTCATAAGTGTGGTACGCCTTTATTTTATGATATCCATTTTCTGCGATTGCCTTTCGTTCTTCTGGATGTGTTAAATAGTAATCGCATTTGTTTAAAAGGTCCTCTGTGTTTTCGAAATATACATAATCAATATTGGGTTCAAAGAATTCCATAAAATCAGATTGAAAATTTGTTAATAGGAAACCGCCGGCCCCCATAATATCCATGGCGCGAAGAGGAATTCCTTGATGAATGCTTCGTAGTGTGATATTGAGATTGATTTTACTGCATTTAAAAACATAGGGCATTTCCCTTATATAGTTTACAGCTCCTAGATTATGGGCCTTGGGAATATAAGGAGTGGCCTGATGGGTATATAAATTTAAATTAAATTTCTCAGATACAGCAGTTAAAAGTTGCTTTCTTTCAATTTCCGTAATTTTACGGTCTAGAAAATAACGAGAATATACATAAGTGTCGGTTTCAACGCCATCGAAATTAGGTGTATAAGGACTGACACTTCGGAGTTCTTCTAAAATTTTACCTTTTAAAAGAGATTCTGTAAAATTATATCCTGAAATAAGAAGTTGAGATTGAATTAAGGCATCCAAATAGCCCTTGGTATAAGGGCTTACAGAATTAAATTTATCAAAAAGGGTGTGCTTTTCGTCGTAAAGAGAGCCGACAAAGCTAATATCGGCATCTAATTTTTTGTGGATTTCAGAATTAGGAATCATAGTGTCGTATCTTTCACAGGGTGCAGATAAAGGGAGATAATACACGGTGGAAATACCTGCTTGATGAAATTCTAGATAAGTTTCACTGTCAAAGAGAAAAACATGGTTGCATTTATTGATAAGTGATGCAGAATAAAGGTTAATATGTGGACAATCGTATACCCAAGCAATATAAGGAATATTATATTTGGCACAAGCTGCGGATAATAGTGGAAAATAATTAGATGAAAATACACAATGAGCTTGGTGCTTGTTATATATTGTATCAAAATAAGTCTGAAAATCAGGACTTGTTCTTAAATCATAATCTTTATGTTGAAAAGGAATGACAGAATGTCCCATTTGTGTAATTGCTTGTTTGATGTCTTCTTTTGCAAAGCTATCCCATTCCAAAAATAATATTTTCATTCTATTCTCCTTTTTTACAGCTATAAATATATATTAGAAGTTGAGAGGAATTGTGTCAAGAAAACCTTTTATATACCTTGAAAAATTAGGATGGATAGAATACAATTAATGCAAATACTTAGAAAGAAACGGAAAAATAATAATAGAGGGAGATGTAAAATGCCAGAAAAAAAGGTACTAGCGATTATACCAGCAAGAAGTGGTTCGAAAAGTGTTCCGGATAAAAATATCCGTATACTAGATGGAATTCCAATGCTTGCATACTCTATTAAGCATGCTCTGAAGTCTGATAGAATCAATCGAGTTATTGTCAGTACGGATAGTGAGAGTTATGCAAAAATTGCACGCGAATATGGAGCTGAGACGCCTTTTATTAGGCCTGAAGATATTTCAGGGGATAAATCTTTGGATATAGAAGTGTTTGAACATGCCCTTAATTTTTTAAAAGAAACAGAAAATTATATACCTGATATTGTAGTTCAACTTCGACCAACTTATCCAATTAGGGATGTAGAAGATATTGATAAAATGATATCAATTATGCTGGAACAAGAAGAGGTGGACTCTGTAAGATGTATTGTTCCCTCTAAGGAAATTCCATATAAAATGTGGCTTAGAAAAGATGGGAATTTTATTGAACCTTTGATTACTGAGATACCAGAATGTTATAATATGCCAAGACAGCAATTGCCACAAACTTATTATCAAAATGCATGTATTGATGTAATTAGAACAAGGGTTATTACCCAGGAACATTCAATGTCGGGAAAGATAATATATGGATATGAAATGACGCATAATTATGATATAGATACAGAGGAAGAATTTGAATTAGCAAAAGCTTATTTGGAAAATCAACATGTAAAGAGTAAAGGAAGGTGAGTTTTGGTCTTATGAAAGCAAAGTCACTATCCGATATAAAAAGTAGGTATTAGGATTGGAGAAGTAGATATGACAAATTTTTTTGAGGAATTATATATCTTTGAGATGGCCAATAGCCATCAGGGAGATGTAGAACATGGAATTAAAATCATACAAGAAATGGGAAAAATTGCACGTAAATATAATATTAATGCAGCTGTAAAGCTACAATATAGAAACTTGGACAATTTTATTCATCCTGATTATGTGAATCGCCAAGATGTTCCGCATGTTCCCAGATTTATGAGTACGAGATTGGGTTATGAGGATTTTTCTAAAATGGTGGACGCAATCAGAGACCAGGGAATGGTCGCTATGAGTACACCTTTTGATGAAGACGGTGTTGAATGGTGCTTAGAGCAAGGATTAGATGTGATTAAGATTGCTAGTTGTAGTGCATTAGATTGGCCATTGATTGAAGCGGCAAGTAATACGGGTAAACCACTTATTATATCAACAGGTGGTAAGTCTTTAGAAGATATTGATAAGATTTATACATATTTAACACATCGTGATAGAAAATTTGCATTTTTACATTGCGTAGCAGAGTATCCAGCACCAGAAGAGAATTTACAGTTGGATTTTATAGATAAAATGAAAAAAAGATATCCAGATATAGTTGTGGGCTATTCAGGACATGAAGCGCCAGATGATAATGAAGTTACCATGATGGCAATAGCCAAAGGAAGTTCGATTCTGGAAAGGCATGTGGCACTTCCTACAGAAACAATCAAAATAAATGCATATTCTATGACTCCTGCACAAGCAGATGCATGGGTGGCAGCTGGAGAAAGAGCTCGTACAATATGTCGTACTAAAAAAAGAGATAAAAAATATGTAAGTCAAGCGGAAATAGATTCTTTGAATTCCTTAATGAGAGGTGTGTATGTAAAACGCGATATTCATAAAGGAGAAGAAATTAAAAGGGAAGATGTGTTTTTTGCAATGCCTTGTTTAAATGGACAGATGGACAGTGGAAAATTTCATCCTGGTCTTTATGCGTCTAGGGATTATAAAGTATCAGAAGGGATCTATGAAGTGGTGGAAGAAGATAATATTGCAGTAATGCGTAGTATTATTAGAGAAGCCAAAGGAATGCTTTTTGAAGCGGGAATTAATATAGGAAAAACATATGAAATAGAACTATCCCATCATTATGGAATGAGGCAATTCCGAAAAACAGGTGCAATACTTATTAATCTTATTAATCGTGAATATTGTAAGAAATTAATGATAATACTTCCTGGACAGAATCATCCGACTCATTTACATCGTCAAAAGGAAGAAACATTTCAAGTTCTTTATGGAGATCTAGAGCTTGTATTAGAAGGACAAAAAATAGATATGGAAGCAGGAGATATTGCAACAGTCTTAAGAACGCAAAAACATTCTTTTGGTTCTAAAAATGGAGCGATATTTGAAGAAGTCTCAACAACGCATATTGTAAATGATTCATGGTATGATGATCCTGATATAAGTGCAAAAGATCCAGTGGAACGTAAAACAATCTTGAAAAAATGGTAATTAATTATATAAACGAGCCACTCTCAGGAGTGGCTTAGATTATAGTAAGCGGTGAAATAATGAAAATTCTTATGTATAGATGGAAAGCATATAATCAACAAGATATTGTTGAAAATTTACAAGCAAGAGGTCATATGGTTGAAGAGATAAAAGGTGATATGTGTAATTTTGATGATGACCCAGCTTTTATAAAAAAGTTTAAGGCTTTTTTTGATAAGGGAGAGTATGATTTAGTATTTACAGTTAATTATTTTCCGATGATATCAAATATATGTCAGGAAAAAAATGTGCAGTATATAGCATGGTGCTGTGACAGTCCTTTGGGAACAATGTATAATCAATCCATTTATAATTCTGTAAATAAGATTTTTACATTTGATAAATATTCTCAAATGTTATTTCGGGATATGGGAATTCAGATATACTATCTTCCCTTGTGTGGGGCGATTGAAAGAGTTACAGAATCTTTATTAATAGAACCGAAGGAAGAGCTTGCAGAAGTTGCTTTTGTGGGCAGTATGTATAAAAAAAATTCTTATGACCAGGTGTATGATCAATTACCAGAATATTTGAGAGGATATTTTGATGCAAGTATTAAATTACAAAGTGGGAATTATACAGATTATATGTTGGATGATATTTTGGATTCAAAAACGGTATATGAACTAAATAAATATTTTATATTATCGAAATCGGAACAATCGTTTTCTGATTTGCCCTTGATTTTTTCAACAACGGTATTAGGCTTTAAAATTGCACAATTAGAAAGAATAAAAATACTTACTGAAATATCAAAAAAACATAATGTGAATGTATATACAGATGATTTGGATGCTAAGTTTGTAAAAGCACATAATATGGGACCGGTGGATTATTGGAAAAAAGCGCCAAGCGTATTTCGAGATAGTAAAATTAATCTTAATCTTACAATTAAAAATATTAGAAGTGGAATTCCTTTAAGGGTATGGGATATATTAAGTGCAGGGGGGTTTTGTATTACAAATTTTCAAGCTGAATTACCTTTTTATTTTGAAAATAAAAAAGACTTGGTGTGGTTTGAATCACAAGAAGAATTGTTGGAATTAATTAAATATTATCTGGAACATGAAGATGAGAGAAAAACAATCGCGAAAAGTGGATATGAAAAGGTGAAGTCAAGTCATAGATATAAAAATAGGTTTGATGAAATGTCAAAAATAGTAAAGGGTATATAAAAATAATCTAGCGTTTGCTAGATTATTTTTTTGAATATTTATTTGTCTAAAGAGAATCCATGTCCTTTGACTTCAGATACTTTATTAATAATAATAAAGGCATCAGGGTCTATCTTATGGATAGAATGTTCGATTTTTGCAAGTTCACGATTTGAAACAATGGTTAAGATTACTTCTCCATCAAGTTTGAGATAGCCGGATTTACTTTTAAGAAATGTAACACCACGGTCGATTTCTTGGAAAATTAAATCGCAAATTTCCTGATTTTTACTACTGATAATTTTTAGCTGCATTTTACTTGTTCCTATAATAAGGAGCTTATCTAGCACAATAGAGTATGTTAGGACCAATATTATTCCGTATAAAAGCATTTGTTTGTCTTTGTGAAAAGATTGTAATAATAATATTAGAACGTCTAATATATAGATAGAGATGGATAAAGGGACTCTAAAATATTTTTTTAAAAGTAAAGGAGGAATATCCATTCCACCACTGGAGGATCCGGAGCGAAGGACAAGAGACAATCCAATACCGATAAGAAGACCGCCGAATATGGCACAAAGCATTGGGTCGGTTGTTATTGTATAGTTTTGGAATATCGATTGTAAAATCCAGATTACAAAAGGGTAGAAAAATGTACTAAAGGCTGTTGAAGCGGCAAATTTTTTGCCTAAAAATATGGTGCCAATCAAAAACATAAAGATATTAATACAAAATATAACTGCGGCAATGGAAAATGGGGTTATTGTATTTATAAATAAACCAAGACCAGTGGTTCCACCAGTGGTTAAATTACTTGGAATAACAAATAAGGTGAAACCGATAGCGTCGATAATATTTCCTAACATAATAAACAAGAATCTGATTAGCTCAGATTGTATTTTTTTCATAAAAACCTCCTCAAAACATATGTGTTGAACAGTGTAGCACTAAATATATAAAACATCAACATAAGCTGGGAACAGAAATGCATAATAATAAAATTAAATATTCAAGCTCTAAAATCTAATAAAATTAGGTCATATTTATACCGATTATATCGTAATATATAGTAAAGGATATGAGGAGGTAGGCAGATGAATCCACGAATGGATTCTAGAGAATTGGGGGAGTTATATGATCTGTATTATCACACTATCTTTATGGGGGTGCTAAAAATGATAAAAGATATACATACGGCAGAAGATATTGTGAATGAAACTTTTCTAAGGGCGATATATCATAGACCTTGGCTTGAAGATCAAGAAGAGCAGTATCAGAAAAATTATCTTTTAAAAATAAGTAGAAATCTTACAATTGATTACATAAGAAATTGTAAAAAATGTAAAATGATTTCCTATGATGACCTTTTTTGGGATGAAAAAAAAGATACTTTGGGAGAGCAGGAAAGGATTGTAATTAGAGAGACTATAAAACAGTGTATTGAACAGATAACAGGTATTGAGAAAAATACATTGTATCTAAGGTATTATTATGGTTTGTCTATTCGTGAGATTGCAAAAAAAGAAAGGGTATCTGAAAATACAATTAGCAAGAGATTATCTAGAGGGAGAAAAAAATTACGTGAAA
>JBFHFI010000017.1:0-20252 GCA_041583675.1 Butyrivibrio sp.
CGATGCCACTGGTTCTGTTTTTTTACAAAATATTTTTATCGGAATTATTTTAACTGCTACGTCCGTTAGTATAACTGTGGAAACTTTAAAAGAACTAGGCAAACTACAAACTCGCTCTGGAAATGCTATTTTAGGTGCCGCCATTATTGATGATATTTTAGGAATTATTGCTCTTACAGTTGTTACAAGCATGGCTGATACTTCTATTAATCTTTGGATTGTATTATTGAAAATTCTATTGTTTTTTATCTTTGCAGCTTTTGCTGGATTTATATTTTATAAATTATTTGTATTATTAACAAAACGATATCAAAAAGAACTACATAGATTTACAATTATCGCATTTATCTTTTGCTTAATTTTATCATTTACTGCTGACGAATTTTTTGGAGTTGCCGATATTACAGGTGCCTTTATTGCGGGTCTAATTATTTCCATGACACAAAAAGAAAAATATATTGCATCAAAGTTTGATGTCTTATCTTACCTATATTTATCTCCTATCTTTTTTGCAAGTATAGGATTATCCGTAACCCTACCGAAGATGAATATTCACATTATATTATTCTCTGTTATATTAGTAATTGTTGCTATTGCCACAAAAATTATTGGATGTGGTCTAGGAGCAAAAGTTTGTGGATATAAGAATTATCAAAGTTTACGAATTGGTGTTGGTATGCTCTCCCGTGGTGAAGTCGCCCTGATTATAGCTAGTAAAGGCGATAGTCTAGGTCTTATCGGTGGTCAGCTCCTAGGTCCTGTTGTTATCGTTGTTATAATAACAACCATTATTACTCCAATACTTTTGAAAATTATATTTTCCAAAACTGGTCCAAATAATTTTCATGATATGACCAATGATAACAATCCCGATGTAAATGAACGTTTTTATGAACACTATGAAAAATTAGATACTTTAAGAAGATCATAATAAAAAAGCCTATGACACAATAAAAAGTCATAGGCTATATTTTTATTCTTTTATATATTATTTATAAAATCCAAATTCAGTGTTTATTTTTTTGACCAGAAATTGATTTCATGTGGTTTTGATTTTTAATATTCTCTCCTACTAATTCATAAATAACTGCCATAAGAGGAACTCCAATCAACATTCCTAAAATACCTGCTAATCCACCACCTATAATAACTGTCATAAAAACCCAAATTCCAGGAAGACCAATTGATGTACCAACTACTTTTGGATAAATTAAGTTTGATTCTAATTGTTGTAACACCACTAAGAATATAACAAATATCAAAGCTTGAATAGGAGATTCCGTCAATACAAGCAAAAATCCTATACCTCCCCCTATATAAGCTCCAGCAATTGGAATTAATGCAGTAAATCCTATTAATACACCAATTACCACTGCATATGGAATTCTTAAAATTAACAAACCTATTGTACAAAGTATTCCAAGAATAATCCCCTCTGTAAACTGCCCAACAATAAATGCAGAAAAACATTTATAACTTACTTTATATACTTTAAGTATATATTTTTTTTGCTTGGGTAAATATGCATTTATAAAATTTGTCACCTGAACAATCAATTTTTCCTTGGATGCAAGAACAAATATACTAAATACAAATCCCATAAAGATATTTACAACTGTAGCCAATGTTCCTGTAATAATTACATATGTAGATCCAAAAATAGAACTAAATCCACCTTTGAAAAAATCCATAACTTCTGTACCAACTGATGACCAATCAATTTCAATATCTCCTATTTCTTCTCCTATAATAGGTAATAAATCATCATATTTTGTAATCCAATTTATAAAATTAGAATACAAATCAGTTATATTATCAGCCAAAAGTGTAATTGCATCTAATAATGATGGAACTACTAATCCAATTACAAACCCTATAATTCCAACTACAGCCAAAATGGATACCAAAATACCAAAAGGTCTTCTTGTTACCTGATAAAACTTATAGTTAGATTTTCTTCCATATACCTTTTCAAATCTCACCATAATAATATTAAATATAAATGCCATTGCAAGTCCTATTATCAAAGGTTTAATAATTGTCAAAAATATACTTAACAATG
Organism: Butyrivibrio sp.; assembly: GCA_041583675.1. Taxonomy (GTDB): domain Bacteria; phylum Bacillota; class Clostridia; order Lachnospirales; family Lachnospiraceae; genus Eshraghiella. The sequence continues at coordinate 2,063 of JBFHFI010000017.1, forward strand.
AAATAATATAGCCAAAATATATAATGCACAATATAAATATAGATGCAATTGCTGCATATCCAACAAATTTACAATAATTTTTTTTATTCATATTTATTCATTCTTACTATTCCACGAACAAGAAAAGCAAGTTCCTCCTCCGTTATAATTTTATATTGTCTTATAAAAAAAAGTTATGCTATAACAGTATTCTACCACTATAACATAACTTCATTCAACTTTACTAATTATTCACCCATTTGTTTTGCAACTTCATCTGCGAAATTTTCACATTTCTTTTCAATTCCTTCACCTGTTTCAAAACGAACAAATTTATCTAATACAATTTCAGCACCTGTTGTTTTGGCTACTTCTTTAATATAGTTTTCAACTGTTTGTTTTCCATCTTCAGCTTTTACATATACTTGATCAAGAAGACAAACCTCTTTCAACATCTTATTAACACGTCCCTTAACCATTCCTTCGATAATTTTATCATTAGCGTCTGGTTTTTCTAATTTAGCTTGTTGAACAAGAATCTCTTTTTCTGAAGCAATATAATCTGGATCAACTTCTTCTCTTGTAGCATACTTAGGGTTAAGCGCTGCTACTTGCATCGCAATATTCTTAAGTGCTTCTTTTACATCATCATTCACAACTGTTGTTTTAGCTCCAACTAATACACCAATTTTACCACCACCATGAATATAAGAAACAACACATCCTTCTGGCTCTGAGATTTTTTCAAATCTTCTAATTTTGATATTTTCACCAATCACTGCAACTTTACTTGCCAAAGCTGATTCAACTGACTGTGAATTATCACCCATCCAAGCCTCTGCCATAAATTCTTCAATGGTTGCAGCTTTTGTTGCAAGTGCTTGATTCGCAACATCTTCTACAAATTCAACAAAAATATTATTTTTAGCAACAAAGTCAGTTTCACTATTTACTTCAACGATAGCTGCATTCTGATCAACAACAACTGCCCCTACCATTCCTTCAGCAGCAATTCTACCTGCTTTTTTCGCTGCTTTTGCAAGTCCGTTCTCTCTTAAGTATTCAACTGCTTTTTCGATATCTCCATCAGTCTCTCCAAGTGCTTTTTTACAATCCATCATTCCAGCGCTTGTTAATTCTCTTAATTCTTTTACCATTCCTGCTGTTATAGCTGCCATGTTATAAAATCCTCCTATATTAACACTTGTAACTCACCTACAAGTGAAATTATTAATTTATGCTTCTACTGTTTCGTTATCTGTATCTTCAATATATTCTTCTTCGCCTTGATTTGCTTCAATAACAGCATCTGCCATTCTAGAAACAATAAGTTTTACTGCTCTAATAGCATCATCATTTCCTGGAATAACATAATCAAGATCTTCTGGATCACAGTTTGTATCTACAATTCCAATTAATGGAATTCCAAGGATATGTGCTTCATCGATACATATTTTTTCCTTCTTAGGATCTACTATAAAGATTGCATCAGGAACTTTTTTCATTTCCTTAATACCACCAAGATTTTTTTCTAATTTAAACCATTCTTTTCTAAGTTCAAGTACTTCTTTTTTAGGAAGAACTTCAAATATTCCATCAGCTTCCATTTTCTCTATTTGTTTTAATCTAGCAATTCTACTCTGAATTGTTTTAAAGTTAGTAAGCATTCCGCCCAACCATCTTTCATTTACATAAAACATTCCACAACGCTCAGCTTCTGCTCTAACTGCATCTTGTGCTTGTTTTTTTGTTCCTACAAAAAGAATATTACCACCATTAGCTGCAATATCAAAAATAGCTTTATAAGCTTCGTCTACTTTACCTACTGATTTTTGTAAATCAATAATATAGATACCATTTCTTTCTGTATAAATGTATTCTGCCATTTTAGGATTCCATCTTCTTGTCTGATGTCCAAAATGTACACCTGCCTCTAGTAATTGTTTCATTGAAATAATGCTCATTATTATACCTCCATTTGGTTTTCATTTTCTTCCGTGTACTTCAGCTTCCTGCAAACCTTCGAGCAGAAGGCACCATGGGAAATTGGTACACGTGTATGCTATTCTTATAGAACGCAGTTGGTATGTATTTACACACCGATGTATATATTACCATAAAATACATAAAAAGACAAGTTGTATTACTTATCTTTTTAATAATATTATTATCTATTTTCTATTGTTTTGTAATGATTTTAGCCAACTCTTGATAACTCATTTCTGAATTTACACTATAAGTACCTGTTCTTATACTTTCAGAATATCCATATGTTATAAGATAAGAATTAAAATCATCTGCATCCAAAATAATATTAGCATTTTTCAATGCTCTAGAAACCGCTTCTGAATACATCCCTTTTGAAATTGTCAATGAATATGTCATAGCTATTTGCGTCGTTGTCTCTTCCGCTGGTGTTGTCTCTTCCGCTGGTGTTGACTCTTCCGCCGGTGTTGTCTCTTCTGCTGGTGTTGTCTCTTCCGCTGGTGTTGGCTCTTCCGCCGGTGTTGACTCTTCCGCCGGTGTTGACTCTTCTGCTGGTGTTGACTCTTCTGATTCCAAAGTACTTTCTTGATCCTGTGTCGACTCAGTAAATAAGGTATCATCTTCAACAGATTCTGTCGTTGCCTCAACAACTGCCGATTCATTGGTCTCTTTTGCGTAAAAATATATTGATAATACTAATGTAGAGACAATAATTCCAATTCCAATTCCTCTAAGATAATATTTTAAATTCATTATTTCCCACCTCTAAACAAATCAATTACTAACTTTACTTCTCCTAGACCAAGCCCAAGTTCTTTTGCTATCTCAACATTAGACTTGCCCTTACTACTTAACTCTAGAATTTTCTCATTGCTATTACCATTTCCAAATACTGTAATATCTTTATTTTCATTTCTTTCCGTTTCTTTTTTTACAGTTGTTCTTGTTCTTGTTGCTGCTGTTTTTGCAGTGGAAGTTTTTCTACGTGATTTCGTTGTATTTGCAGATTCATCAGCATCCACATTATCTGAAACTGCCATACCAACAGCATCTAATTGATCTAAAACTTTTTCCCTTTTAGTTTTTGTTCTAGCAGGTTTCTTATTATCTTGATTCACAATTTCTTGAGCTGACATAAATCCAATATCTTCATCCATCTCATTTGGTTGTTTGTTAGACAATTTTTTTTGCGCTAAATTTATCTCTTTTATTGTATTATTCACTTCTTTTTTCTTTTCATTTAACATATCATACAAAAAAACCACTTCACTATGATTTCTATTTATTTCGCTTAATATAGTCTCTGAATATTCATTCATTTCCATCATTTTTTGATTTGATATTTTATCCAACATAATTTCTGTTTTTTCTTTTAAATCATCTGATTGATCATCAAATATACTAATAATTTGATTTTTCATATCTTCTTTTTGCTTATTTGTTAATTCAGTCCCTACTGTAGATTTTGTTTCTGTATTTGAAAAAAACAAATAACTTACAATTACACAAATACAACCAATTACTAATAAAATAATTTCAAATCCTGTCATTATTCGCTCCTATATTTTGACGTCAAATGTTGCCCTATTCTTTAAAACAACCTTTCCATCTTTTTCTTTTTTCTTTTTTTTATCCCGATCTTGTTGATACTGATTTTTTCCTTGTTTGCTCGCATCATATTGTTCACCCATTTCAGCATCATCTTTTTGATATACTTGATCAGATTTTTTTTCTATGGTTTTTTCCGCTTCTTGAAATATATTCTGTTGTTCAACCATTGGTTTTGCATCAGTTTGCTGTTTTAAAGGAGAAATATCCTGCGTCCGTCCCAAAACTCCATTATATTCTATAGGTTTCATTTTCTATGCCTTCTTTCAAACTTACAAATTCACCTTGATTATTTCACCATTTTTTTTCACATATTGACAGAAATCATTTTTATCTCTTATATACAAGCTAATCTCTCCAAATTCCAATTTACAACCTGCATATATTGTGCCTGTTATTTTCACTCTAGCGTTATCATCCTCATGAATCATAATAGAATCTTTTTTACATTCTTCCATCATTTCTCTAATAGATTGTTCCAAAAGAATAACATTCTTCATAGATTTTTGTAAAAACTCTGTTTTTTCTTTGTCCAAAGTTCCTTCAATTTCTTTTTTCTTTCTTAGCATTGTTACAAATTGTTGTAATTTTTCTTTATCTTTTGCACTTTTTTTAATTTGTAATTTTAAACCATTAATTTTAGAAAGTAATTCCGGATCCGTTCCCACACCTAAAACTGTTGTTGTTCCCATTTCCGATCCCACATATTTAGCTGTTAAAACAGAACCGGCCCTTACCATACCACCAATTAAATATCCATTTTTTCCATGCACTTCTATAGAACCACATGCAGCTACCTTACTATGTAAAATCGCATCCGTATCAATGTTCCCAAAAGCTCTTACTGTTGAATTTTCAATAAAAGTAGCCACAACATCTCCACCTGCTCTTAAAGAACCTTTATTCATACCTTGAATACCACGTTTTAAAATAATATTACCTTCTGCTTCAATAGTAGCGCCCTCAACAACACCGTCGACAACAACATTTCCATTTGCTTTGATCCGAAAACCAGCAAGAACATTTCCTTTTACATGTACATTTCCGTCAAATTCAATATCTCCTGTTGTAACATCCACATCACTTGGCACTTCATATTCATTGGACACAAAAACTTTATCCCCATCTAAAGAAACCTTACCTGTTACCATAGATATCAACTGTGTTCCATCTTCAGAAACCATAAGATTTTTACCATGCTTAAAACTTTTACGATATACTTTTTTTGCTTTGATTATATTCCCATATATGGAAGTTCCTGGTATCCCTGGATCTTCCGGTTTAATCTCAGCTACAACATCTCCTTCTTTTACACGATTAATATTTTCGATTTTATGAAAATCAACCGTACCATCTTCATTCATTTTGGGCTTCAAAGATAATTTTGTAGAAAACATATACGTTAATTCTGCATCATAACCATCAATAGGTGGCGTACCTACTGCTATATCAATAAGAGTAAAATACTCCTTATTTTTTATAAAATTATTAATATTTTCTTGAGAAACTCCATATTTTACATTCATATGTTTTAAATCATTCATAATTTCATCTATTAAAATATCTGGTTTACCTTTGATTGGCGGATATACAATCATACTTAATTTCATTCCATCTGGTTGTGTAATAAATTCACACCACCCTGAAAATTCAGGGGTTTGTACACTTGACACTTTTACAGCTTCTCCATTTTGTGCAAGGTTAAAAATATTTCTTAATCCAACCAAATCCGAATATATAACTTGTTTTTTATTGAAATATGAAATAACCTCATCCAAAGTAAGCTCCTTGCCACCATCTTTAGCCGCAAATATTTTTAAATATGTCCCATCTTCTTTATTTTCTAGTTGTAAATATCCATTTTTACCCATTTGATTTCTCCTAGTCTAAAAATATGTTCAGATAATCGCCTAAATTTTTCTTCATCTTTGACAATGCTTTTGTATGTAATTGAGATATTCTGGATTCAGAAACTTCTAAAACTTTACTAATTTCTTTTAAAGTCATTTCATCATAATAATACAGCAAAACAACTTTCTTCTCTTTTTCTGTTAATAACTCCAATGCTTCTGAAATTTTCTTAGTCATTTCTTGCTTTTCCAAGGCTTGCTCAGGTTGTACAAAATGAGTATTTTTGGTCGAATCCATACTCATTTCACTTCCTTGTTCTACAAACTCATCCAAAGATACAACATTATTCACTTTAGCTTGCCCCTGCCATGTATAAAATTCTTCCATTGATACATCTAATTCATTGGCTAGTTCTTCGTCTGTCGCAACATGACCTTCTTCTAATTCTACCTTTGCATATGCTGCATCAATTTTTTTTTGCTTTTGTCTAATAGATCTAGGAATCCAATCCATTTTTCTAATCTGATCTAAAATAGCCCCACGAATCCTAAGACTTGCATATGTTTCGAATTTAACATTTTTAGTCATATCAAATTTATCAATTGCATCAATCAAGCCAAAAATCCCATAGCTAACAAGATCCTCATATTCCACATTGTATCCAAGATACATACTTAATCTACCCGCTACGAGCTTAACCAATGGTGCATATTCGATTATAATTTGTTCTCTAATTTGAGTTGTTTTGTCAGCTAGATATGAATCCCATAATTTATTTCGGGCCTTCTCATCCATTTAATCACCACTTCCCCAAACTGGGTACCCTTCAATCTTTATTATCATTTCCCCTTGTCACATCCTCAAGCTCTTCTTCTAATGCCTCAGTTGTCTTATCAGTATCTCCCGATTCTACATCAGTCTCTTCTATTGTCTTGAATTTTAACAATAAAAATCTCAATATAATTCCTACTATATAAAATCCTATTAATGTAGCAAGAATTAAAACCAATGATGTTGTAATATCAACACCATTAATCAATACAATTATACTAATAATAAGAGCTGTTGATAACGCAATTATTGAAGGTACATACTTTAATTCTTTATTCATATAATCACTCCACTAGATTATTTTTGGTTCTTTTCCAACAGCTTTGATTTTCAATCCGCCATCTTCTGCATAGAATTCAATTGTTCTACCATAATTTAATCCTGTGTCTTCAGAAATAATTTTAATACCTAATTTCTGAAGATTAATTTTAGCTGACTCAATATTATTGTCCCCAACATTAAGGCTCGGCAAATTAACACTTGACGTAATATTAAACATCTTTGCCCCGCCAGCTATTTTTGCTACCATTCTGGTTTTTCTCGCTCCCAGTAAAACCATTTTTTCAACTGTAGCTTCTATTCCTGTATCTCCAAATTTAGCTACATTTGAATTATTTCTAATTCTTGTACTATCCGGCAACATAAAATGTACCATTCCTGCAACTTTTGCAACTGGATCATAAATACATGCCCCAATACAAGAACCCAAACCCAATGTTGTTAATACATCAGGTGCTTTGCAAACATTTAAATCTGCCATACCAACCTTTATCATACCCGTCATCTAATTATCATCCATTCAATACTTTTCTAAATTCCCAATGATGAGAGTATCTTATCATAAGAATCAAGTTCTGGAACCATTAAAAAATATCCATTTACAACTTCATCTTCACCAAACCCCGTTTGGATTAATAGGACTTTATCTCCTATTAATCCATATTCTATTGCTGGTACACTAAGTAATGCACCTACCATATCAATTGCAAGAAAAGGAATCGTCGGATATATTTTAAGTTTTGTCAACTCTGATAAAGCTGACAAATATGCTCCCGCTATTATATTTCCAATTTCACTTATTGCTGATTGTTCCATTTCAGAAAATGGTTCATCATATTCCTCAGCATTTCCAACTAAAATATTCACTAAATTATGCGCTGATTTTACATCCAATAAAAACATCATCATTCCACTAATATCACCTTCAAGCCCCAGTAGAATTCCTACTAGAATCTCTTCTTCTGACTCAAATGTATCCGTAATATTAGAAAAATCAACCAAAGAGACTTGTGGAACGCCCATATCAATTTTTGAATTCACTAATTGTGCTAAAGCTGTTGTTGCATTTCCTGCTCCAATATTTCCAATCTCTTTCAGAATATCATATTGGGACTCATCAAGATCATCCAAATTAATTTTTGACATATTTCTCCTTCCCCCAAAATAAAAAATCGAATTAAATTATTCTTTATCCAAAACGAGAGCATGTACATTCAATAATGAAATAAGTTCATCATTATGTTTACCCACTGCATATATAAAAATCTGACCATCTTCTGCAGCAACTGTTGTTTTTTCAATTGAATCTTCATCTAATGTAACTACTTCTTGAACTGCGTCAACTAAAACACCAACCATGGATTGCTGATCTGGTTTAAGAATTATAATTCTCGTAGAATTAGTTATTTCATCATCATCAATTCCAAATTTCCTTCTAATACTCATAATAGGAAAAATCTCACCACGTAAGTTAATTACACCCAAAAAATATGGTTGTGATTTAGGAACTCTTGTTATTTTTTGCATCCTAACAATATTGTCAATATATTTAATATTAATACCATACTGTTCATTTCCAATTCTAACAACAATATATTGTTTTGCAGTCTTATTTTCCTGTGTTGTTAAAGCATCCATATCTCATTCCTCCTTATACAATCGCATTTGCATCAATAATCAATGCTACTTCACCATCACCTAAAATAGTTGCACCACTAATCATCTTATTAATGCGAATATATTTTCCAAGTGATTTAATTACAATTTCCATTTGTCCTATTAATTCATCGACAACAAGTCCAGCTTGTTTTTCACCTTTTTTAATAATAACAATCGTTAAACTTTCCTTTTCTGGAACATCACCTGGAACCTGAAGACTTTCTCTTAATCTTATTACAGGGATTACTGATCCTCTTAAATGAATCACTTCTTTTCCTTGAACATACTTAATATCAGATACTGGAACATCTTCAACTGTTTGAATAGCTCCAAGAGAAATGGCATATTGTTCCTCTCCAATTTGAACCATTAGCGCTTGAATAATTGCAAGTGTTAATGGAAGTCTAATTGTAAATGTACTTCCTTCACCATAAGTAGTTTTTATATCAACATCTCCACCTAATGCCTCAATTTTGGACTTAACAACATCTAATCCAACACCCCTACCTGAAACATCTGTAATTTCTTCTGCTGTAGAAAAACTTGGTTTAAATAAAAGTTCAACAATATCTTTATCTGTCATTGTTTCTGCTTGTTCTTCAGAAATAACACCCTTATCAATTGCTTTATTTTTTACTTTTTCAACATCAATTCCATTTCCATCATCGCCAACCTCAATTACAACATTATTACCTTCTTGATAAGCATTTAAGAAAATAGATCCAACTTCATTTTTACCTCTTTCACGTCTTACATCTGCTGACTCAAGTCCATGATCTGCAGAGTTTCTTAGAAGATGCATGAGAGGATCTCCAATTTCATCAATAACTGTACGGTCAAGTTCTGTCTCCTCACCTGACATAAACAATTCCATTTTTTTATCTAATTTTTTTGTAAGATCTCTAATCATACGAGGGAAACGATTTACAACCGTTTCAATAGGAACCATTCTAACATTCATAACTGACTCATGTAAATTCGTTGTAACCCTTTCAAGATATTCAATTTGCTCGTTAAAACTCTGATTATTTACTAATACATCCGTAGCATTAGATGCAACTAATCCATTTTTTGCAATAATAAGTTCGCTTACAAGATTCATAAGAATATCTAATTTTTCAATATCTACTCTAACAGAACGGTTGACAACAGTTTTAGCTCCTGAATTTGCTGGGGCTTTCGATTTTTGCTTTGTTTTTTCAGAAGTTTTTGAAACAGATTTTTTACTTGACTCTGAAACCTTTACTTCTTTTTCTATTTCTTTTTCTTCTTTATATTCTACATGTATTAATTTACCCTGTGCATCTTTGATTTCAGAAACATTTTTCACTGCCGCAATTACTTCTTCCAGTGAACTTTCTGAAATAATATATACTTGAAAATCAAAATCAAACTTCTCATCTTCTATATCTTGTGTTGATGGAACTGATTTAATAATTTCTCCAATTTCTTCTAATGACTTAAACACCAAAAACGCTCTTGCAGCTCTTAAAATACAAGTTTCATCAACATCAACATGTATCCCATATACATTCAAGCCCTTTTTTTCCGCTTCTGAAATAGCATGCTTTTCAAAGTCAGCAAATTTCACTTCAACAAATTCACTTGATTCAATCTCTACTTTTGCTTCTTCTACTTCAGCTTCTTTTTCGACTACTGGAGATTCATTTTCTCCATCTCCCTCTAGATAATTTTGAAGCATACTAATAATTGCTTCATTATCCTCTGTTCCTTCATCTTGATTATTGATAATAGAATCTAAATACAACTCTAAAGCATCAATACACTGAAATAAAATATCTACTAAAGAAGATGTTACTTTTAAATTATCATTTCTAATTTCTGAAAATACATTTTCCATATCATGGGTAAGATTTTGCATTCTTTTATATCCCATAGTACCAGCCATACCCTTAAGTGAATGTGCTGCACGGAAAATCTCGTTAATTGTATCCTTATTTTCTGGATCTTTCTCGATCACAAGAATATGTTCATTTAAACTTTGTAAATGTTCTTTTGTCTCCTCGACAAATATCTCTAGATATTGGCTAACATCCATTTATAATACCCCCACGTTCTTAATAATACTTTCTGCTATTTTTTCTAATGGTTCCACTTCATTTGTCAAACCAGCTTCTGCTATCGTTCTTGGCATTCCATAGACTACGCAAGTCTCTGCACTTTGACCAATAACATGAATTTTTTTATTTGCTTTTGATAGGGCTGTTATCCCCTTTGTACCATCTGCTCCCATTCCTGTTAATACAACACAAGTAATTTCATCATAATCTGAATCCACTAAAGATTCATACATTACATTTGCACATGGTCTTAATCCATCAATTGGTGGATTGTCTGAATGTCTTATTACATATTGGGAACCTTTTTTCTTGACTTGAATATGTTTCCCGCCAGGAGCAATATATACATGTCCCTTTTCAATTATATCTCCATCTTCTGCTTCTTTTACAGCTAATGCACTAAGAGAATCCAATCTTATTGCTAAAGATGCAGTAAATCCTTTTGGCATATGTTGAACAAGTACAATTCCCGCATCCAAATTGGCTGGTAACATAGGAATTACCTGCTGTAATGATTTTGGACCACCTGTTGAACATGCAATCGCAACTAATTTATGATTTCCATGTTTTACACCTGCGGAACCTTTTATTACATCCTTTAAGTCTTCTTTTTCAGCAACTCTATTAGAACTTCTTGTTTCCAAAGAACTTTTTGTGGATTTCACTTCAAAATTACTTGAATCTTTTGTTTTCGATGGCGCATCTTCAGATATGATTGCCTTACGATTAAGATCACCACATTCCACTACTTCAATTAAATTAAGGATATTTGTCTTAAACCCCTCCCCTTTTACTTCAAAAAAGTTTTCTGGTTTGGTTACAAAATCAAGGGCCCCTAATTCAAGTGCTCTAATAGTTTCTTTTGTTCCTTTTTTTGCTAATGTACTTACAACAACCACAGTTTCATGCATATGATTTTTTTTAAGCATTTCTAACATCTCTAAACCGTTCATTTTCGGCATATTAATATCTAAAATAACCAAATCATAATAGGAAGGATGTGCTACTAATTTATCCAAGCCTTCAACACCATTTGTAGCCATATCCATAACTTCATATTCACTGTTCTGCTTTATTATATCAGATATAACCCTTCTCATGAGTGCAGAGTCATCAATAATCAAAAATTTTCTTCCCATATTTATTATCCCCCTATTTGATTATCTTGTATTTTTTCGTTGTTTTCTTTCTTCTTCAAAAATATATCTAATTAATATTTCTCTATATTCTTTGGAAATATTTTCAAATTCAACCCTATGTTCAAAAAAATTCACACGATTTGGAAGTTCAAAAGATAAAATAACTGATGCAGGAAGATGAAATTGGGTTTGTACATTTTCACTAGAAACATCAAAAACAATTAATACTTTATCGTCTTTTTCTATTTTTTTATTTCCAACAAATCTCATTCCGCCACCACTAATATCAGCGGACATACCATTTTCATAAATGGAACTATCCATCATTTCTTCTGGAAACTTTCTTGTTTTAATCATTTTAACATAATTAATCTCAGAAAGCTGTGAATATTTAATTGGAATTACTTTTTCAAGTCTATAATATTGTCTTCTTTGATATTTTTGCAATTCGCTTTTTAATTCAATCTCAACGGTATATATATTTCCAGATTTATACCGATCAACAACAAGAGCCCTACACTGAAATAACCCCCTAGATGTATAGAAAAAAGCCTCATATTTTGCTCCTTTTGTCAAAGGAATTAATCTTCCTCTTAAAATGGGCATAGCAACCTTTATATTTCCATTCTCTGTAAAGTCAAAAACTTGGCTAACATATTTGTTACTTTTTTTCCCTTCCATTAAATCATCTGGTGAAAGAATGTCTGTAAATTCAATTTTATCTCCTTCTGAAATAATTTTACTGCCACTCAATTAAACCCACCTCCTAATATCTTTTGTGAAACGAAAATATATTGTTAAAAAATTTACCAACACCTTTTTTCTGATGAGGTATATTTTCTTCTCCTACTATTAATTTATCACACATTTCATGAAATGCAAAAGATGCATCTGCAGATGGGTATGCAAGCGAAACAGGTGTTTGTTTCATAATTGCTTTTGTTATATAACCATCTTGTGGTATTGCTCCTAAATAATCCAATTCGATATTTAAAAATCTACGTACAACTGAAGATAATTTTTCAAATAAATTATCACTTTCCTTTTCTGAACTAACTTTATTTGCCACAATCATAATTTTACTCATATTTGCATCAAATCCCGGAAATGTAGATAATGCTTTTAACAAAGCATATGAATCAGTTATTGACGTTGGTTCCGGAGTTGTAACCAATAATATTTCAGGACTCGATACAAGGAACTCCAAAACAGAAGGAGAAATACCCGCTCCTGTATCTATAATAATAACATCCGCCATTGTTTCTAACTCTGATAATTTATATACCATTTTTTTAATCTGTTCGTGGTCTAAATTTACTAATTTTGCAACTCCAGACCCTCCTGAAACAAACATTACCCCTTCAGGTCCTTCACTTACAATTTCTTTTAACGCTTTTCCTTTATACATAAGGTCAGCCAGTGTTAACTTAGGTATTACTCCAAACATAACTTCTATATTGGCTAGTCCGAAATCCGCATCAAATATAATGACTCTTTTCCCTTGTTTTCTAAAATGTAAAGCAAGATTAATTGAAACACTAGATTTGCCAACGCCACCTTTTCCACTTGTAACTGTAATGATACGAGCATTAGATGTATTTGTCTGATTCTGTTGTTTTATAATAGTACGAAGTTTTTCTGCTTGATCCATAATTTCCTCCCATTAGGCTCCTAATATTGACAATCAACCTCCAAGTAATTTTTTTGCTAGTTTTTGTACATCTATTGTTTCTATATCATCAGGAACATTCTGTCCGCTTGTTATGTATGAAATTGGAGCATCTGTATAGCACTTTAAATTCAAAACATTTCCTAGTGAACTTGTTTCATCTAATTTCGTAAACAAAAGTTTTATATTTTGTATTTCCTTGTATGCATCTGCAATACTAATAAGATCTCTATATTTTGTTGTAACACTTAACACCAAATATATTTCAATATCCACATTTAATTCGGAGTTTTCAATTGTTCGTATCATTTCAATAATATCATTTCTTTGCTCTTCATTTTTATGAGACCTTCCAGCTGTGTCAAAAAAGATGACTTCTCGATCAGATAACTGATTAATTTTTGGAATAATTTCTGAATTTTCATATATTACTTCTATTGGAACATCTAAAATACTTGCATATGTATTTAATTGCTCTACTGCTGATATTCTATAAGTATCAGCAGTTATTATTGCAATAGATTTATTATTTGTTAATTTAAAATTGGATGCCAGTTTAGCAATTGTCGTTGTTTTTCCAACTCCTGTCGGTCCCATAAAAAAAACAACTTTCCTTTTATTCGATACCGTAATAGGTTCTGGCTCCCCTAGTTTTAAAATTAATTTTTGATAAACACTTGCTAACATACTATCAAGCGTAGTTTCTTTTTTTAATGAATTCTCAATATCATTAATAATATTATTTGCATACTTTTCATCCACTTCATTTTCCAAAAGCTTATTATAGATTAATCTTAAGGATTTAAAATTAACATTTTCTCCACTTTTAGCAGACTCTTTTGTTGTTCCGGATTCATTTTCATTTAATACATCGTTTTCTATTTGTTTTTTTAACAAGGTGTTTATGCCATCTAATTTACGTCCAATTAATTCCTGAGACTGGGCGTTCTCATTCGAATCATCCACTTTAATATCAATCTTATTTTCATGTAAAACGGGCTTATTTTCTTTTATATCTGTTTTCCTGCTTTTATTAGCACTTGAATATTTACTTTCCTCTAAAGCCGCTGTAATTTCTACAAAATCTTTTTTAAAAAGTCGTGCAAATCCACGTTGCTTCATATTTTTAACATTTAAAACAACAGCGTCTGAACCTAATTCTTCTTTTGCTAATAAAACTGCACCTGTTTCTGTTTCTGCGGTATATTTTTTCACTATCATCTTATACTGTCACCATCCCAACTGATTGTAATTCTATATTTGGTTCCACTTCATTATACGAAATAACAATTAAATCTTTAAAGTAATCATATGTAAGTTTTTTAAAATACATTCTCACAATTGGAGATGTTATGACTATTGGGTTTTTCCCCATATTTTCCAACTTATTTAGTTCTGATTCCACTGAGCTCATAATTTTTTTCACTTTATCCGGAGGTAAATTTATATAACCACCTTGTTCTGTTTGCTTGACCGCACCCATAATTTCTTGTTCTAAGGTCGGATCCAACGTTACTACACTTGTAGTTTCATTGGGAATGAAAAATTTACTAGAAATAGCTCTTTTCAGACTTTGTCTTGTATATTCTGTTAAAATATCTGTATCTCTTGTTGTCGATGCATGATCCGCTATAGTCTCAAAAATTGTTAATAAATCTCGAATAGAAATACCTTCTGACAAAAGATTCTGTAAAACTTTTTGTATTTCACCTACACTCATTAATTTTGGAACTAATTCTTCCACAAGCGTTGCATTGTTTTCTTTAATATTATTAATTAAATTCTGAGTATCCTGTCTTGTTAAAAGTTCGGATATGTGAGATTTAATAATTTCTGTCAAATGTGTTGCGATAATTGATGGTGAATCAACCACTGTGTATCCTAAGGATTCCGCGCGTTCCCTTTGATTTTCTGTAATCCAAATAGCAGGTAAATGAAACGATGGTTCAAAGGTTGGAATTCCCGTAATTTCTTCTTCTACAAATCCTGGATTCATAGCCATATAGTGATCAAATAGAATTTCCCCTTCACTTACCTGTATTCCTTTGATTTTGATAATATATTGATTCGGATTTAACTGTATATTATCTCTCAATCTTATAATTGGTACCACAGTTCCTAATTCAAGAGCAACTTGACGTCGTATCATAACAACACGATCTAATAAATCTCCCCCTTGATTCACATCTGCCAGAGGAATAATTCCATAGCCAAATTCCAATTCAATCGGATCGACTTGTAACAGAGATACTACATTTTCAGGTTTTCGAATCTCTTGTGCCTCTAAGCTTACATTATCTACTTCTCCTTCAATTGCTTGTACATTTTGACTTTGATTTACACTTAATCCTAAAATCACAAGTCCAATTCCCAAAGGAATAAATACAAATCCAGGCAATGGAGTAACTACACCAAGAAACATCATTGCGGATCCTACAATAATAAGTACTTTAGGAGCCGAAAATAATTCATTCATAATTTCATCTGGTAACAAAGTTTCTTTGGATGCTTTTGTAACCAAAATACCTGTGGATAATGAAATCATTAAAGATGGTATCTGACTTACCAAACCATCTCCTATTGTTAAAATAGCGTATTGAGAAAGTGCTTCTTGAATTCCCATTCCCTGGTTCATCATTCCTATAACAACACCACCAATTAAGTTTATAACTGTAATAATAAGACCTGCAGCTGCATCTCCTTTTACATATTTTGTAGCACCATCCATTGCACCAAAGAAAGAAGCTTCTTGCTGAATTTTTTCACGCCTTTCTCGGGCCTGTTTATCAGTAATAGCTCCTGTATTTAAATCAGCATCAATTGCCATTTGTTTGCCCGGCATAGCATCTAATGTAAAACGTGCTGTAACCTCCGATACTCTTTCAGAACCTTTGTTAATTACAATAAATTGAACAATTACTAATATTATAAATACAATAAATCCAATTACAATATTATCTCCACCTACAAAAGAACCAAATGCATCAATTACTTGACCTGCATTTCCATTTTTCAAAATCAATTTTGTAGATGATACATTTAATGAAATTCTAAAAATCGTTGTAAACAAAAGCATGGATGGAAACGCTTGTAAGTCAAGTGCTTCTTTTGAAAACAATGCCGTAAATAAAATAATCATTGCAATAGATATATTAATTGCCAATAAAAGATCTAATAAAAAAGAAGGTACGGATATAAAAAGACAAATAATTCCGGCCAACAAATATATACCAATAAATAAATCATTTTTTTTGAAAATCACTTTATCCAATCCCCCTTCTTAAATTTTGTTTTTTAATTTCCATACTAACGCAAGAACTTCTGCTACTGCCTGATATAGTTCTGGAGGAATTTCTCCACCTATATCTACATTATAATATATCATTCTTGCCAATGGTTTATTTTCTACAATTTCAATCTTATTTTCTTTTGCTACCTCTTTAATTCGAAGTGCTAATAAATCTTCACCTTTTGCCAATACAATTGGTGCTTTTCCTGAATTCGGTTCATATTTCAATGCCACGGCAAAATGTGTTGGATTTGTAATAATTACATCAGCTTCTGGTACAGATTGCATCATTCTTCTTTTTGAAGCTTCTTGCATTCTTCTACGCTGTTTATTTTTCACATCCGGATTTCCTTCAGTATCTTTCCACTCATCTTTTAATTCCTGCTTTGACATTTTCATATCATCACTAAATTTATGTCTTTCATATAAAAAATCAGCTAATCCTATTATCACATAAATAATACTAATATTTATACCTAATTCCATAATTAAATTACCCATATTAACAATTGCACTCACCAAAGAAATACCATATAAATTAAAAATAAGTCCAATATCTTTGCTAAGTTTTAGATAAGTTACATAAATACATACAGCAACAATTATCGTTTCTTTTAAAAACTTAAAAAGAGTCTTTGCAGAAAAAATTCTTTTTACTCCACTAATTGGGTTAAATTGGTCAAGTTTAGGTTTTAATGGTTCTAAAGTCGGATTCCATTTCACCTGTATAAGATTTAATATAACGGCTAATACTACTCCCATTACAAAAATCGGAAGTAAAATCATAAGTAAATCAACATAAGCTTCAGCCATAATATTTTTAAAATAATTTCCTAGAGCTTTTAATTCCAATCCAGCTCCTGATAATTCTCCAAATCTATTATAAATATTGGAGAACTCAATCATTAAACCTTCTCCCATAGAACCCACATAATATTTTAAAACTACAAAAAAAGCCAATAATGAAATAGACCCTGTCAAATCTGCACTTTTTGCAACTTGACCTTTGTTTCTTGCATCTTTTAACTTTTTACTAGATGCAGCTTCTGTTTTTTGTCCACCAGGACCGTCCTTAGCAAAAAATTGTAGGTCATATCTAATCATGATAGACCTCCCGCTATTTCAATAATTGCTTGCTGGATAAAATTCATAATAAAAGAAGCAATTGATGGTAATAAACTTACAGTTACATACATAATTATTAAACCTAACAATAATTTCAACTGAATTCCAATTGCAAACATATTTAATTGAGATGCAACTCTAGCCAAAATACCCAAAATAACATTAAGAAGCATTAGCGAAACAAATACAGGTAATGCAATACGAAATCCAATAATAAAATAATCCCCAACCAATTCAATAAATGAATCATATAAACTTGTATCTATCACCAAACTATTAATGGGAATAATTGAATATGTATCAACAATTGCAGTAATCATGAATTCATATAAACCTGTAACCATTAATAACAAGAAAACAGAGTAATAATAAAAAGTTCCTGAAACACTAATCTGTTCTTTCAATGTAGTATCATATAACGTGGACATAGAAAGTCCAATATTTACGTCTATAATATGGCCTGCAAATGTAATCGTTTGAACTGGTAAATTACATACAAATCCTAATAAAAGCCCAATAACACTTTCTTTCACTACTAAAACTGCAAAATCAAGTATTCCTACATAGTCCAGACTTCTATCCGGTACCAATGAAAAAACAATAATAGAAATAAAAAAAGAAAGCCCCAATTTTATTCGTTGAGGCGTATTTGCCATATTTAAAAACGGTGCCGTATAAACAAAACTAGCAATAC
>JBFHFI010000018.1:0-20090 GCA_041583675.1 Butyrivibrio sp.
ATCCTTTGTAATGTTTTTTTCTTTGTCGTTAAAATCATAACACAAAGAAGGTGTTCTCTTATTATTTATTTTAATTAATATCCTACAAAAACTTTACCCTAGCAATTTTACATTATGATTAATTAATGTTAATTTGTTAAGAGTTTATACAAGGAGGAACATATATGAATTTTATTACAAAAAAAGCAAAAGGAATAATACTATGCCTATCCATTGCGCTACCTTCATGGATCTTAGTTCAATGTATTGATCAACTTGAAGTAATTGGTGCCCCTATTATTGCCATCCTATTAGGTATGATTTTATCCCTTATTATAAAAGATAAATCATCTTTTGCAGACGGAATAAGTTTCACTTCAAAGAAAATACTGCAATATGCGGTTATCTTATTAGGTTTTGGCCTTAATTTAGCCACTGTAGCAAGTGTTGGACTTACTTCATTACCTATTATTTTAAGTACTATTTCAATTTCATTGTTTACTGCCTTTATGCTTCAAAAAGTAATGGCTATCCCCGGTAACACCTCTACTTTAATTGGTGTTGGATCATCCGTTTGTGGTGGATCTGCAATTGCTGCTACAGCACCAGTTATCAATGCCAATGATGAAGAAATCGCACAATCCATTTCTGTTATATTCTTCTTTAATGTCATTGCTGCTCTTATCTTTCCCACCCTTGGTTCTATTCTCGGTCTAAGTGATATGGGTTTTGGATTGTTTGCTGGAACTGCAATCAATGATACTTCCTCTGTAACAGCTGCTGCCTCTACTTGGGATAGTCTACATCATACCGGTGGCACTGTTTTGGAATATGCAACTATTGTTAAATTAACAAGAACCTTATCCATCATTCCAATTACTTTGGTTTTATCCTTTCTACAAATTAAAAAAGAACATAAGAGTCACTCTGCTGAAACTTCTGTGGTCTCAATTAGAAAAGTATTTCCTACATTCATTCTTTATTTTATTTTAGCATCAATTATCACTACAATATTAACAAGTAATACAGCCGGTTCCACTTTGGAATTTTGGAACCATAGTTTTTCAAATTTAAAACAATTAAGTAAATTCTTAATTGTTCTAGCAATGAGTGCCATTGGCCTAAATACTAATATTGTAAAACTTATTAAAAAAGGTGGAAAACCTCTGTTTATGGGCCTTTGCTGCTGGATTGCAATTGCTACAGTAAGTTTACTTTTACAATTCCTTCTTCAGATTAATTAGTTCCAGAAATAATATAATAGTATTGATTGGAATCCTCAATTTGAGAATTCATAAATCCACTTTTTTCCAGCACTTTAACTATCGTCTCTTCTGATAAACAATGACTTGCCGGTGGTCCAATATCTCTTTTGGTAGGTGCCCAATCAACAACTACTATTTTACCTCCTGGTAAAATCATCTTGCGAATTTCATCTATAAACCTTTGTAAATCATCAATTTCGTGTGTAACCGTACATACAAACCCAATGTCCACCTGATCCTTCATATGAAAATCATAATATTCTGAATGAACGGGCGTGATATTTTGGATCTGGTGTTTCTCCATCCTTAACTGAAGTTCCTCCAACATTTCAATACTTGGATCAATTCCATATACCATTTTAACTCTTCTAGATAATGGAACTGTAAAATATCCAATTCCACATCCAATATCTGCAACTTTATGTGTTTGTTCAATTCCAATTTTGTCCAAGATCACTTCTGGAGGCAATACACTTCTTCTTTTTGGATTATCTAATTTTAATATATTACTCATGTCAAATTTATGTCCCATATACATACCCCTCTAGTCAAAATTATAGGCTGTTAAAATGCTTTCTCTTTGTTTTTGAACATCATTAAAATATTCAAAAAATGAAATTCCTAAATAGCTTCCTGTTATATTGGTAACATTGTCAAATCCTAGATTTTGCAGTGCCAATGTAGCATTATAACTTCTTTGACCCGTTCTGCAATGTAAATACACTGGTTGATCTTTTGGAATCTCGTTAATTCTTTGTCTTAATTCACTTAATGGTATATTAACTGCTGTTTTGATATGTCCCATTTGATATTCAGCATTTTCTCTTACATCAATAATATATGCACCCTTTTCAACAAGATCTCTCACTTTATCCACATTAATTTGTTTAAAATCTCTATTTAATAGATTAGTACCTATATATCCCGCATAATTCACTACATCTTTTCCTGTTGAAAAAGGAGGTGCATAACATAATTCAAGATCTTTTAAATCTTCAACAGTACCACCAAATTTAATTGTAGTGGCTATAATATCTATTCTTTTGGTAACATCCCCTTTGCCAATTGCCTGTGCTCCTAATATTTTTCCTGTAGGAATCTCAAATAATACTTTCATATGCATTGGTCTTGCATCGGGCATCAAACCAACCTTATCATTTAATATAAGTCTAACAACTTCATAATCTATTTTCAAATCCATAAATTCAATTAATGATTCATTCAATCCTGTGGATGCTCCATTATAATCAAACACCCTGATTGCCGATGACCCTATAAACCCTTTGTTAAGAGTTTCTTTATTGTTAATATGATCTGCAACTGTTCTTGCTTGCTTTAAAGCAGGTCCTGCAAGAGATAATTTTGTTTTTTGATGGGTAAGTGCATGATATACTTCTATGGCATCTCCTACTGCATAGATATCAGCATCACTAGTCATATAGTTTTTATCTACATGAATTGCTCCGGTTTTACCAATCTCTAGTCCCGCATCCTTAGCTAATCCAGTTTCTGGTGCTACTCCAATTGCCATTACCACTGCATCTGCTATTACTTCTTTCCCCGATGATAACACAACTTTATTGCCCTCGAATTTAACAACACTATCTTCTACAATTAAATTCACATCTTTATCCATCATTTCTTTATGCAAAATTTGAACCATATCATAATCAAAAGGTCTAAGTATTTGATTCAAAGCCTCTATTAAAGAAACTGTATACCCACCTTGTTTTAGATTTTCTGCAACTTCTACTCCAATAAATCCACCACCAATTACTGCAATATTCTTCGCATTAATTTTTTTGATATATTTATTTAATTTATCTATATCCACAACATTTCTAATTGTAAAAATATTAGCTGTTTCTTTTCCTGGAATATTAGGAGAGATTGGAAAAGCTCCTGGTGATAATATTAATTTATCATAACTTTCTTCATATTCTTCTTCTGTAACAACATTTTTCACTTTTACAGTTTTAGATTTCCTATCAATCGATACTACTTCACTATTCACTCTTGCTTCTATATTATATTGCTTCTCAAGTGTTTCTGGATCCATTAATACTAACCATTCTGCTTCTTCTATCATTCCACTCAAATGATAAGGAAGTGAACAATTTGAAAAAGAGATATGAGGCCCTTTTTCAAAAACCACAATCTGATCTTCTTCACTATTTCTTCTAAGTCTCGCTGCTGCAGAAGCACCTCCTGCTACCCCACCTACAATTAATATTTTTTTTCCCATGTTAAATATCCTCCAACCTTTATTTTCTTTTTGTTCCTACATATGATCCCATTCCACCAGATACATTTATCACATCATATCCTTGCCCCTGTAAAAATCGACAAGTCCTTGCACTTCTTGCTCCCGATTGGCACATAATATAATAAGTCTTCCCTTGAATCAAATACTTTCCAGGATTGTTTAGTAAGTTTCCCATGGGTATATTCTTTGCCGTTAACAATGTTCCGCCCTGAACTTCATATGGTTCTCTAATATCAATTAATTCTATCTTTCCTAGTAAATCATCTATATCATTTACATTTACAACATTTCCTTGTTCCGCCTTAAATAATCCAAACATAATTATCTCCTCCTGATATTCATCTCTATTCCACCTCAAGAGCTTTTGCTCTGAAGTGGACTACAAATAACCTGTATTAGTTATTTTCTAGTTTAATTATATCATTTGAAAATTATAGTTCAGTAACTTTATCACATATATAGATGGGTATTTAAAGCGCCAACCAACTCTAAATATAAAAATATAATGATTGAATTAAATACTCCTCTTGATATTTTTCTGATAATTTTAAAAGGTAATTTTTCATAGCTTGAATTTTTCCTGATTTATCTTGTATTTTAGATAGTTTTTTATGATACTCCAAGTATTCCTTTTTTGTTGCCCTTTTAGAAAAATATCCCCAAATATGGTCACTGGCATTTTGAATACTTCCAAATTCAGGAACAATACTCATTGCTTCTTCTATTATTCTATAAAATTCAATAATGGGATATGCAGATTTATCCTTTAACAATTCACGAACCTCTTGATAATGTGCTCCTGAATGCTCTAATATCAGATATTTGTATCTACTCCATTCCTTTTCTATCACTTGTATTCTATAATTCGGATTCACAAGATTATTGCATTTTACAGCTGATAGATTTTTATCTTTTACTTCTAACATAATATCTGGTATCTCCCTTCCTAATCCTTTATAAAATTCAAGGAAGGTATCCATCTGAATATGTTCAGAATGTGCGCCTGCTTGTCTCAGTGGATTTTGTTCCGAATAATGAATTTTTTGATTTCCATCCTCTGCTTTCCAGGTTTTTTTTGAAAGTTTAATCCATTCAAAAAGATCTATTTTTTGGTCTGAATGATTGATTTTATGATGTAATACATCAAAAATCACTGGAGCTCCTGTTTGTGATGAAACTTCTAAAACTTCATCAATTTGATATGTACGATCATCATTTTCAATAACAAGTCTTTTTTTAATATTATCATCCAGTTGTTTATATTCTTGAACAAATCTTTGCATTGCTAGTTTTTTATTACCATAGGCTCCACCTATGTGTAATATAATCTTACTGCTTTGTTCGCAACCCAACAAATCCAACACCTTACAATGATATCTAAGATCCTCTACTGCTTTATAGACCACTTTTGCGTCCAATGAATTTAATACAGTATACTGTCCTGGATGCATTGAAACTCTTATTTTCTCTTTGCGAATTTTTTCTCCTAATAATATAAATTCATTTTGAAAAATATCTCCCCATTCCAAATTATTCACATCCGAACTTCCAAAGGGAATTAAATCAGATGTTATGCGAAATAATCCAATTTTATTCTGAATATTATAATCTAATATATGATCCAAAGCCTCTAAGTTCTTTTTAATTTTTATATATAAATTATCTTGCGTTGCCTGCTTCATATGACATGTTCCAAAGGCTGTTTGTGGAACTCCTATTGCCTGACACGCATATCCAATTTTACTTTTCATATAACATCCCTTCTATTCTATATTGATTGCTATCATCAATTACTTGATTGGTTTTTTCCGATAAACTTCTCAAACTTCTATGTATTTCACGAATAGAATCATGTTGTTTCATACTTTCTTCTGCTATTTGATTAGATGAATTTGCATTACTATCTATCACTTCACTTATTTGAATAATTTCATCATTTATTTTACCAAACATATCTTGAATATTTTCATATATATTCAATACCTCTTGTGCTTCTAGTTTTGTATCTGTTGATTTTTGCACAATTTCTTCCAATGCTTGTGCACTATCATATATAGACGATAATTGCATCTTTACTTTAGATAAATTATTTTCCATTGTTTTAACTGATTCATTTGTTGCATTTTGTGTATCTTTTATCAATGTTGAAATGGATTTAGACGCTTGGGATGTTTTATACGATAGCTTCCTAATTTCATCTGCAACCACTACAAATCCAAGCCCTGCTTCTCCTGCCCTAGATGCTTCTATTGCAGCATTTAATGCTAATAAGTTTGTTTGCCTTGCAATTGCAGTTATTACTTTTATTATCTCTCCTATTTCTTTGGATTGTTCTCCCAAATGAAAAATAGAACGCGTTGCATATTCAACAGTGTCTCTAACCCATTCAAATTGTGATACCACATCTTTCATGTTAGCACTTCCCTTTGCTGAAATCTCCACTGCATTATTGGAACTTTCAGCCATTTTTGAAGCTCTATAAAACCCCTCCCTAACCAAATTTTCACTATCTCTCATTTGCTTTTTAATTAGATCAACTTGCTCATTTTGAGACATAGAGCCCTTTGCGAGTATTGCCATTCCTTCTGCAATCTCTCTTGAAGATTTTCTATTAGATTTTGCCGATACTTCCACTTCTTTAGAGATAAATATAACATTTTCTGCCATTTCTTGATTATTGCCAATGCTTGCTTCTATATTATCTAATAATTTATTAAAAGCCTTTGCTATTTCCCCTAATTCATCTTCACTTTCCAATTCACAACGCACTGATAAATCACTTTTTGAAATCTCATCAAAAGTAATTAAAAACTTTTTCATTGCATGAATTAATGTCATTTTCCCTATTAAAAAAGAAATCAATCCAACAATAATCCCTGCAAAAATACAAGAGACAACAAAAAAAACTCTGTCTTCCATGCTATTGTATGATGTAAAAAGACCAGCAAAAAAAGGGAAAATTATGCCCATTATTATGCCAGTCAATAAAGATAAATATAAATATTTTTTAATTATACTTTTTTTCATTTTCTACCCCCACCTATCATCCCCTTGTTTCTATCCCTTCTTAAATTATCTGTTATTGATATATTATTCACCATATAATATATACAATTTGAAAATATAATATAAATTGTATTGATTATATTTTATAATATAATAAAATATAGTGCAATCTATTTAATATTATTTTTATACTCAAAAACAGAGTAAAGTATAATACTCTACTCTGTTTTAATCCTATTTATTATGCGTTCATAAATAATGCAATGTCACTGTCTACATCTGCAATTCCTGAAATCCCAAAATTTTCAACCAATACATTAACAACATTTGGTGATAAAAATCCTGGTAGTGTTGGTCCAAGATGAATATTTTTCACCCCTAAATATAACAAGGCTAACAGAACAATAACTGCCTTTTGCTCATACCAAGCGATATTATAAGAAATTGGTAATTCATTAATATCATTTAATTCAAATATTTCTTTTAATTTCATAGCAATTACTGCTAAAGAGTAAGAATCATTACATTGACCTGCATCCAATACTCTTGGAATTCCATTGATATCCCCTAAGTTTAATTTATTATATCTGTATTTTGCACATCCCGCTGTTAAAATTATTGTATCTTTTGGAATTTTTTCTGCAAACTCAGTATAGTAATCTCTAGATTTCATTCTACCGTCGCACCCTGCCATCACAAAGAAACGTTTAATTGCTCCAGATTTCACTCCTTCAACAACTTGATCTGCAAGTTCAAATACCTGATTATGCGCAAATCCACCTACAATAGTTCCATGCTCAATTTCTTCTGGTGCTGGAAGAGATTTTGCCATTTCAATAATTTCTGAAAAGTCTTTAACCCCTTGTTCATTCTCTACAATATGTGTACATCCAGGGAATCCTGATGCTCCCGTTGTAAAGATACGATTTTTCACTTCCTCTGATCTAGGAGGTACAATACAGTTTGTTGTAAATAAAATTGGTCCATGGAATGTTTCAAATTCTCCTGTTTGTTTCCACCACGCATTTCCATAATTTCCTACAAAATGATCGTATTTCTTAAATGCTGGATAATAATGTGCTGGTAACATTTCTCCATGTGTATATACATCCACTCCTGTATTTTTTGTCTGTTCTAATAACTGCTCAAGATCTGTTAAATCATGTCCTGAAATTAAAATAGCTGGCTTGTTTCTAACACCTATATTAACGCTTGTAATTTCAGGATTTCCATATTTTGATGTATTAGCTTCATCTAAAAGTGCCATTACTTTTACACCATATTCACCTGTTTTCAAGGTTAAAGCTACCAACTCATCCACTGATAATTGATCATTTAACGTGGAAGATAATCCTTCATACATAAATTTAAAAATACTTTCATCTTGTTTTTGTAAATTATATGCATGTTCACCATATGCAACCATTCCTTTTATGCCATAGATAATTAATTCTCTTAATGACCTAACATCTTCATTTTCTGTAGATAAAACACCAATACTTGCTGCTTTATCCAACATTTCTTGTCTAGTTTTTACTTGAAAAGTAACTGCATCATGCAAATCTGTTTTTGCCATTTCCGCTTTTAATTCATCTCTTGTCTCTAACATTTTCAAAATTTGTTTTTCAATTGCGTCTTCATCAAAATTTGCATTGGTAATTGTCATAAATAAACTTGTCATTACCAAATGATTGACTTTTGATATTTGATGTATATCCAAATCTTCTTTTATTACAAGTTCTGAAATTCCCTTTGCTGTATAAATAAGTAAGTCCTGTAAATCTGCTACTACCGGATTTTTTCCACATACTCCCATGGTCTGACATCCTGTTCCTTTTGCCGTTTCCTGGCATTGATAACAAAACATAATAAGCCTCCTCGTTTTCAATTATTTTTATTATATATGTGTTGGTTTTTATGTACTTCATTATATTACTTTGAATCTACCACAAAATCTGTAACTTATGTTACGTCCAAACATATTTATTCATACTCTAATTTATGAATGTTATAATAAATTTAATTGTCGAAAAATATTCATAATGCCATTGTTACGTATGTTATCCGTAGTAATATCTGCGGCATCTTTTAATTTTTGCACTGCATTACCCATTGCTACTCCTGTATGTGCTAATTGTATCATCTCAAGATCATTTTCGCTATCCCCTATGGCAATTACCTGATCTATATCTCCTGACACTTCTTTTAGAATTCTTTTAATTGCTGCAGCTTTATTTACATTTCTAGGAGTAATCTCTCCTCCAAAATTATCATATCCTGGAATACTTAAAGGAACTATATATAGGTCTTTTTCCCATTTCCTTTTAAGCTCTTCTACAGGAATTTCATTTCCAAAAAACAAAACTTTTTCTATATTTTCAACATCTAAAAATGTATCTACAGTTTCCAAATTTTCTACAATTTCCCTACCTTCTATTCCTAATTTTTCCAAAATTGTTTTACCCACATTTATAAATGTATGGTAATCTTTTTTTAAGATATAATTATTTTGATAAGTATGAATTTCAAGAATATAGTGATGTTGAATCAAATAATCACATAAATCAATCTGCATAGGCAATGTAAAACAATTATGTTGAATACACTTTCCTTTGTATTCTATATAGCTTCCTGATCCCGCAACAATTCCATCAAATCCCATTTGTAAGATTTTAGACTCAATTTGAAAATAAGGTCTTCCTGTACATACAAACACCTGATTTCCTTTTTCTCTTGTCTTTTTTACAGCTTCTACTGTTGAATCTGGTATAAATCCATCAAAATCACGTATTGTTCCATCTATGTCTAAAAAAATGAATTGATTCATATTTCTCCTTTTTCAATATTTCTACGTTTAAAAGTTACTCGTCTTCTGATAATTTTTTTATAATATATTCATAATTAAAATGAGGTAATGTGCATAAAGTACAATCCTTTTTTCCATTTGGCAACAAAGTATAATTCCCTCCACAATTTTTAAAAGTATATAGAGGACAAAAACAAAACAAACAATTAAATTGATCTTTGGATGATTCTGGAATTGCGTGACAAGGAAAAAATTCACACTCTTTATTTGGATTGAATTTATATGACATTATTCTTCCTCCTTTATAGAAACTCCACTTTTCTTCTGTTCTAATATATTACAAATCACTTGTACCATATGCGCTCCTGCTTCTACTGGTGTAATCCCATGCCTACTAATATTAGAGATTACAGTATATTCTGATTCTAACATATCCGGGTGCGGTCTGTAAGCAATATATGCTGACATACTTTCAGATGTAATTAATCCTGGACGTTCTCCAATTAATACACATACAACCTCAGCCCCTAAAAGTGGACCAATTACCCTTGCTGTATTTACCCTACAATATCGTACAAAAAATGGAGTGCCCACACTAATTCCTTCATATTCAAGGCCTTGTTTTAATGCAGGAAATAAATTTGAAACATTCGCGCCAATTGAAGGTGAACATAATCCATCTCCAAAATATATTTGCACCTTTGGATTTATTTTGCATTTTTCCAAAAGTATTTTTTGTTGATCCTCTTCAATAATCCTTCCCCAATCCGGTCTTAAAATCATTTCATTTTTATTTTTACACTTTGTTTGAATCTCAAACACCTCTAAAGAATCCAATACATCTTGCTTTACTTCATTAAATACGGCATCTGAAGCTGCTGCTTGATCAGCCATAAAATCCAATGCAGCTTGCGTTGTATATCTAGTTCCACAATGTCCAATATTAATTCTAGCCGGTGTATATTCAACTAAATCCTTCGCATATTTTCTCTTTTTATTTAACACTTTAGGATTTCCCATATTAGGACCTGAGTGACCATTTTCTAAAAAACCCCAATGTTCAAGCCATTGTTGAAATTCATAAATTGGTTGCTTATGAACCACATTTCTAACTGTTGCAACATCATGAAATCCTGTTGACTGATACATTAACATAATATCATCCCCTTGTGGCAATCCCATTACAAAATGACACCCTGCACTTGCTAATAATACAAGTAGAGTCTCTACATCATTTTGATCCACCGGCATATGATTTGTGTAACATATATCACAGCCCATTGGGAGTCCATGCATATGTCCGTTAAAAACATCTTCCAGACTAGCCCTTGTTAACTCTTTTGTGTCATATATATATTCAGGCCCCATAAATCCTACAACTGTATTCACCAAAAAAGGATCATAATGCCTTGCCAATCCATAGCACCTACATTCCATCGTCACTTGATCTGTTTGAAAATGAGCAGATGATGATAATTCAGAACCTTGTCCCGTCTCAAAATACATAACATTTGGTCCTTTTGCAGATCCTTTTGTTAAAAACAATTGTTTTGCCTGCTCTAATAAATCATCATTAATCCCAAAAGCTTCACAAGCTGCTTGACTACCTGCAATTGATTGAAAACATAAATCCGCTTTTCCACCTCGTCGTATGCCTTCCATCTGGGTCGTTACATGAGAAAGTACACATGTTTGTGTTGGAATTTCATAAATTTCTTTTACTTCATTTAAAATTTCCCATATAGCCATAGTACTTTCCACAGAATCTATTGCTGGATTTAATCCTAAAACAGCATCTCCAGCCCCATAGCTCAATCCTTCTAGCACTGATGCAAGCACACCTTTTGGGTCATCCAACGGATGGTTTGGTTGCAGTCTACATGCAAGAACATTTTCTCCACCAATTGTTGTATTACATGTAGCTTGAATATGAATTTTACTACTTACATACACCAAATCTAAAT
This sequence comes from Butyrivibrio sp., assembly GCA_041583675.1. Lineage (GTDB taxonomy): Bacteria > Bacillota > Clostridia > Lachnospirales > Lachnospiraceae > Eshraghiella. Next base: position 11,287 of record JBFHFI010000018.1, read on the forward strand.
TACTCATTAATTTAGACACTCCGGAAATTGCTTCACTCGTCAATGCCTTTGAAACATTCAATATCTCTTCTGATTTCGTCTCTTCTAATAACAACCATTCTCTAAGCTCTCCAAGGGTCTTATCTTTCCATATTTCATAAATATCTTCCGAAATATCATTTTCAATAATTCGTGTTACAAAATCTTCTTCATAAGGAACCGATGGATTCTCTCTTAAATCTTTAATTGTTAATTGAGATAATACTTTTTTTGCTGCAATACGTTCTTCTTTTGAATTTGCAGAAATCCCAGCAAGTCGATCTCCTGATTTAGGTTCTGAAGCATAATTAAGAACTTGTTTCACAGATTGAAATTGATATTTATGTTCTCTTATAATTGTATCTAAATTCATATATACCTTTCTACCTTATTCAAAAACAAGGGTTTTCACAATTACAGGGATCACATTTCCGTTCGCAACAGGTTCTCCTATATCTATAAAATCCCCTGTATGACATATTACTCTGTCTATACAAATCATTGTCGTATCTTTTGAAAGCCTTCTTTGTATTGCCTGTCCAAGTGCTTTCCCCATATCTTCTGCTACAATAACATAACATGATTTTCCCATTAAATGTTCTTTATAACATGCAACTATATATTCTGCATATTTCTCTATTGCAAAAAAACTCGGATTTTTTTCTCCTTGAAACCAAATTGCTCTTTCTTCCATCTCTATATTTTCTATACTACATACTTCCTTTTTTATTGTATCAATTATATTTTCATCCGCAAGATTAATATGAACTTCCACAATAGGTATATTTTTAATTGGAAATATACAATTTTTATATTCTATTGTACTTCCAGAAACTTCCATGCTCCAATTACCAGCTCCAATTACCGTTGCATTTACGGTCTCCATTGGCTGTTTTCCCACTTTTTTTGTAAAAAGCTTTGATTTTTGTAATTTTATTCCTAATAAATTTCCAATATCTTGGTAATAATAGGGATTCTCTTTTGGATGAAACATACAAGCCCCAACACCACCTGACACTGTAATATATTTTATATCATACTGATTTTTTAATAAATGATTCGTTACGACATCTTGCAAAATAAAATTAAACGGATTATATATCGCTTCCTCTAAAAGAAACACCAATTTTTCTACTAATATTTCTATTTTATGATTGGTTTCTTCATTTATTATATCACCAATACTTATGGTGATTCCAAATCTTTTCATAACATGCTTTATACTATTAGATATATATATTATTTTATGGTCCATAAATCTAATTAATCTACCACCTATATCCAGGCAACATGTATCTATTACTATTCCATTTTGAAATACACAAATATTTGTTGTTCCTCCCCCTATATCTAAATTAACAACTATTTCTCCTGTTGTTTTTGATAATTCTCCACTCCCAGAACCTTTTCCTGCTAATACACTTTCCAAATCAGGCCCTGCTATTGCTACAACAAAATCTCCAGCAAACGATGCAATTGCTTGCACAACTTCCTCAGCATTTCTTTTTTTTAAAGATTCCCCTGTGATAATTACAGCACCAGTGTCTATATCTATTGGTTGATATCCTGCTTCTTGGTATTCTCGAATTAGAATGTCTTTTACCAATTTTCCATTAATATCTTCTCCATCTAATGGTGTTAAATAAATAGGACTTCTATACTTAATTTCTTTTTCAACAATCTTATAATGAGGTATTTCTCCAAATCCACCTTTATTTTCTATCTTTAGTTTTGAAAAAATCAATTGCGTTGTTGTTGTTCCTATATCAATACCAGCACTTATCATAATTTCTGACATAAACACATCCTTTTTATATTTTACTTTTACTAAATATTCCTTTAATTACAGTTGTAAGCCAACTTTTCTTCTGTCCTTGGTAGGCTTTTCCCCCAAGATATAATTGTTTTACTTTAATATTCTTTAATTCTTCTATTGGTACCTGTAATGGATTTTTTTCAAGAATAACCATGTCTGCAATCTTTCCTACTTCAAGGGAACCTCTTTGTTTTTCATCAAAAGATGTCCAATATCCATTATATGTACACATTTGAAGTGCTTCTTTTACAGTTAAAGCTTGTTCCTTTACTGGATGGTTACATGCATTATGTATCCAAAGCATTGGATTTGGGTCTGTACAAGGAGAATCTGACCCAGCAGAAATTATAATATTATTATCTACAAAGCTTCTTAATGGATTTAATTTAGATTCTCTTTCCCCCATAATTTCACGTAAATACCAATCTGGTTCTTGTGGCCATATTATAAAAGATGTTTGCAAAGGTATTTGAATATGATATTCTTTGCAAATTTTAATTCCTTCTTCTGTAGGAAGACATGCATGAATAATGCCATGTCTATGATCTTCTCTTGGGTAATCATCTAATGCAGCTTTCAAAGCACGAGTGGCCTGATCAAAAGCGGCATCTCCTATTGCATGCATTTCTATTTGAAGTCCTTCTCTATTTGCTTTTTTACAAAAATCAATTACCTCTTCATCCTTGTAATACAATACACCCTTATTATCTGTATTTTCATAGGCTTCATTCATAGCCGCATCTTGTGATCCATAGCAACCATCCAGTGCTGTTTTAAAACAACCTCCAATTCTAGGAAATTTTCTTTTATTTACTTTTGAAATGTCCATTGTTTGGAAAAAAATTCTAGTCTGAAATCCACCTGAAATTCCCTTTGCTATGTATTTTTCCATATCAACATCAATATCTTTTGGAAATCCAACACCACTTACTGAATGCATTAAACCAATTCCTTTATTCGCCATATAATCGATTGCTTTTTGCATAGACTTAATCAAACTTGGTAGGGAAACCGTACTTCCAATATAATCTGTTGTAGCAAAAAAAGCTTCTTGATTCATTTCTCCTGAATCTAAATGATACCCTCTAAGCTCTTTTATCTTATCAGGCAACATATTTAATAATTTTGTATTCACAATACATGCATGTCCATCATATTTAATAACCACAATTGGTCTATCCGTTGAGACTTCATCCAAGTCATCTTTAGACAATAACTTCTTCTCTTGCACGGAATATGGTGATGCCCCAAATGCAATCACAATTTTTTCTTTATTCTCTGGTAAGAATTTTTTTAATTTTTCCTTTAATTCTACATTGCTTCTTACATCCATTGTATTCAGTCCAGAATTAAAAAGTGCCAAACTTGCAAAATGTAAATGCGTATCTGCAAAACTTGGGATTAATGCTTTTTCCCCCAAATTAATTACTGTTTGATTTTGAAAACTTTCAGGTAATTCATTTCCTACATATTGAATAACACCTTTTTCTTCCACTAAATATTGATAACAGTTACCTTGTAAATCACATGTTACAATATTTCCTTTATACACATTCATACACATCCTCCAATTCAATTCTTTTCTATTACTATTATACATTATAAGAAATATGTCAATTTATCATTTACTACTTCTTGAAAAAATTATATAATGACATTGATTACAGAAGATATGGAGGAATATTGTGTCAGATTCATTAATAACAAAACGTGCCCTAGCTAATGCATTAAAAGAACTAACTCGAACAAAAAGTTTTGATAAAATAACCATCCATGATATTACTGAACAATGTGGTCTTAATCGTCAGTCTTTTTATTATCATTTTCAAGATAAATTTGAACTTGTAGATTGGATTTATTACAATGAGTCAATTTCAATTATAATTGATGATTTGAATTTTGATAACTGGGATCAAAAGATTTTGGATATGCTACTAAAAATGAAGTCTGAAGATTTCTTTTATAAAGATACCTTAAAATCTTCTTCAGGAGAGAACTTTAAAGATTGTATCTTTAAAATTGCATCTGAACTTTTTTATAACATTATTGAAAGAATTGATATTAATACTGATTATGGTACGGAAGAAAAACATTTTATATCTAAATTTTATGCTTATGGTATTTGTAGTGTTATAATTTCATGGGCAATTAATGGTATGAAAGAATCCCCTGAATTTTTAACTCTTCAATTAAAAAATGTTTCTGAAGGAACGAAAAGATATGCTGCAAATCGGCTCCATTCAGATATAACTGAATAATTTATTCCACTTGTAGGGTTCTGTATATCAGTTCCCTAATTTTTTGAGCATCTTTTTCATAACATAAAGGAATTAACTGAGCTATTAATATAGTAGCTTCCTTATTAGAAAGAACGTTTGGATATGTAGATTGTGCAAATTCAACAAGATTCCTCGCATAACGCTCTGGTGACTTCAACATTCTTTTTTCACTAAAATCAATTGCCGTTGTAAGTGCAACCTTTTTTATCTTATACTCTAATCTCATTGATTTACCTCCTACTATTATAACATAAATATAATTTTAAACATCCTCAGAATATTAATATATAGACAAGTCTGCCTTTTTGTCCAAAAATATGACAATTCTATAAAACTGTTTATTTTTATGACATCCAGAAAATAGTGTCTAATTACTTGCACTTTTTCCTGTGATATACTCCACTCTATTAGAAAGGAGATTTAAAAATGAAATCAAACAAAAAAACAATTAAAAGAATAGCTATTGTTATTGGAGTTATTATTCTTCCATTATTGTATAGTTTTTTCTATCTGGACGCTTTTTGGGATCCTTATTCAAGATTAGAGTCATTACCTGTGGCTATTGTAAATACAGATATGGGGGCAACCATTAATGGAAGTGACCGCAATGTCGGTGATGAATTATGCGATACTCTCTTGGATGATGGATCCCTTGGATTCACCATAACAGATCAAGAAGATGCTTTAGAAGGAACAAAAGATGGCACATATTATGCTATGATCCTAATACCCGAAGATTTTTCTAGTGATATTGCTTCAGCTTCTTCTACTGATAAACAAACTGCAACCATTACATACTCACCAAATCAAAAAACAAATTATTTGGCCAGTCAAATCTTAAACAAAGCAGTTCTTGAAATTGAAGTTTCAATGAGAGAATCCATTGTTCAAGAACTTGTAAGTACATTAACTTCACAGTTGTCAGAAATTCCTGACCAAATGACAGAATTACAAGATGGTATTGGACAACTATCTGATGGATCTTCTCAATTAAGTGAGGGTGCTGAAGATTTATCTGATGGAACAGAAGAGTTCAATACTAAACTCAGCGAATATGCAACTGGAATTTCTAGTCTACAAACTGGTTCTTATACTTTAGTTGACGGTATTGATTCTTTAAATTCAGGCATAACAACCTTACTAGCCGGAAGTGAACAACTAACTGCTTCCACTGAAAACCTAGATTTATTAACCTCAGGTGCTGCTTCTTTAGCTGAATCTGCAGAAATTTTCAATCAAAGCATACAATCCTACACTTCAGGAGTGTCAAGCTTAATTGAAACCGTAAATACAACATCTACGTTTTTAACTAGTTATGTAACTGCAAATCCAAGTTTAATGGCAGATACTACCTTTGCAACCTTTATATCCAGCATGTCAAGTGATGAAAATACTGAAAATTTAACAACTCTCACTTCTGCTACTGCACAATTGCAAGCTGCCTCTGAGCAAATATCTGCTGCTACATCTCAACTTGCTACAGGTACGGAAAATCTTCCCGAATTACAAGCTGCCTTAATTGCCTTACAAGATGGACTTAGCAGTGCAAAAGAAGGTTCTACACAATTACTTAGTGGATCTCAAACTTTATCTTCTGGTCTAGACCAAGTAGTTGACGCAACTAGCCAACTTGAAGATGCATCTACTACTATTGCGAATGGAGCAAGTGATTTAGCCGATGGTGCTTCTGAATTAAACGATGGTATATCTACTGCTCAATCAAGCGTCTCTGATAGTATAAGCGAATCCAATGATTCTTTGGATGCTCTTGAAGGTCTTGATGAATATGCTGCAACTCCTATAACTATAGAGGAAGAAGATATTGTCGCTGTTGAAAATTATGGTACAGCTTTTGCCCCATATTTCTTGTCTTTATCATTATGGGTAGGTGGTTTAATGATTTTCGTTGGAATTTTCTATGACCCTGATAATAAATTCAAGATTTTATCTCGAGAATCTGATAATAAAATAGCAAGAAGTTTTATATACCTTTTAATTGGTCTAGGACAGGCTGTCGCTTTAGGCGTAATTCTAATTTTCGCCTTAGGACTCGAAGTTGCTAATCTACCACTTTACTTTTTATCATGTTGTCTTGTATCCATTGTATTTATTTCCATTATACAATTTTTAATGATACACTTAAAAGATATTGGTAAATTCCTTAGCATGGTATTACTTATACTTCAACTTACTTCCTGTGGTGGTACTTTCCCAATGGAAACTGTTCCAGATTTCTTTAATGCACTATATAAATATATGCCAATGACTTATTCTGTTGGACTATTCAAACAATCCATCAGCGGTATAAGAACTGATGATTTAATACTAAACATAAGTGTATTAGCAGGTATTTTAATTGTCTTTATGGCCTTAACTATCATTGCTTCTATTCTTAAATCAAAAAAAAGTGAATCCTTAAATACTGTGGAAATAACAGAATAATATTACAATATAAAACAACCTCCCAATGTTAGAACAAATCTCTAACAATCAGGAGGTTGTTTTTATATAAAAAATCAATTGTAATAAAAATCCCCTTGGCTAAATATTTTTAAATACAGACTTATCCAACTATCATAGAAATAGCGAAGCAGTAAAATACCACCTCGCTATAAATTTGATAAAAGCGAATCACATCAAAGATAAGTAAATTTTTATATATTACTCATAACAGATGCACTCCATTTTATAGCATTTAAATACCCATCTCCTAAAATATCAGGTTTTAATTCCATCTTTGATGCAACCTCAAATACTTTCGGCCAATCTCCTTTTTCATAAGCACTCACTATTTTACAAATAAAAGCGTATTTTCCTGTACAATTTACCAATCCCCAATATACATCTTTTGATAATTTTATTCCCTCTAAAGCCTCTTCAATATTACGATCTAAAATTGCATCTAACAAACTAAAAAGACACATAATATTAACATCATCATAGTCATTTTTAAATTTACTATTCAAAGCAATATATTCGCCAAATTTTGACCTAATTAATGAAAGCTCCATAAGTTCTGATGGTTTATCCTTTGAAAAATTTTGAAGTAATAAAATATGTATCCATCTTTCAATAGATTTAAATCCCATTTTTACCAATGCTTTTTTAATAGACATAATATCTTCATCTTTATATTCTCTACCTATAATACGAAATAATTTATATACCAATTCAGCATCCGTGGATATAATTTCCACCAACTTATCAAAAGAAGGTTGTGGTTTTTTTAATTCGTGTAATAAAGCAGTAAAACTTGAAGATAAAGGTAATCTTTTTTCCGTTCTAGCCACAATATTAGGTTTGCTAAAAAAATATCCTTGAAACAATTGAAATCCCATCCTTAAAGCCTCTTGATACTCTGCTTCTGTTTCAATTTTCTCTGCTAAAAGAATTTTATTTTCTTCTAAAGCCATTCTCACTTCTTGCTTAATTTCAGATAAAGGCGTTACAATGATATCATATTTAATAACATCAGAAATTGGAACTATTGGATATGTGTCTATTTTCTCTTCAAAATCATCTAAGGCTATTTTATATCCCATTTTACTAAGTTCATAAACTCTTTTAACAAATCTGTCGTCCACTTTTACTGTCTCTAATACTTCGATTATTAATTTATCAGGATCAATTAATTCAATCATATCTGACATAATAAAATCATAATCAAAATTTACAAATGCCTTTGCATTCCCAACAATTTTATGAATACCTTCTTCAAACAGTCCTCCAACTACTGTTGCTGTTGCTGCCTGTGACGATGCATCCCCAAACGTTACTGCACCAACTGTTGCCCTAAAAAGTAATTCATAACCGTAAATATCCAATTTTTTATTAAAAATTGGTTGTCTTGCAATAAACATAAACCCCCCTATTTTCAACTTCATCTTTATTTGTTTGTAAAAAGGTCATAGACCGAATTTTCTGATAAAGGTTTAGAATAATAATACCCCTGTATATAATCACATTCTAGTTTTTTAATTATCTCCATCTGATCTCGCTTTTCCACACCTTCAGCTACGATTTCCAAGCCCATGGATTTTGCGATTTTAATTACATTTTCAACTACACTATATGCAACTTTATTATATGCTATATCATCAATAAATGACTTATCTAATTTCAAAGTTGAAATTGGTAATTTTCTAAGATAAGTCAAAGAGGAAAATCCAGTTCCAAAATCATCCAATGCAATTCTAATGTGATTTTTATTAAAAGTACTCAAAATAGCACTTGCTTGTTCCATTGAATCCATAAAAACAGATTCTGTAATTTCTAATTCCAAAAAAACAGGGGACAAACTTATTTGGTCTAAAATTTCAAATACTTTTTTCTCAAATCCATCACTTAATAGTTGAATTCCTGAAACATTAACTGCCACTCTAAATTTGGTATTAAAATGATTATTAAATATCTTTATAAATTCACAAGATTGCTTTAAAACCCATTCTCCTAATTCTATAATTATCCCTGATTCTTCTGCAATTCCAACAAATATACTTGGAGGAATATACCCTTTTTCAGGATGCTTCCATCTTAGCAATGCTTCAAAACCATCATATTTTTGTGTCTTCAAATTATATTGGGGTTGATAAAACACTGTTAATTCGTTATTTTTTATTGCTTGTTTTAATTCCTGCTCTAATGTAATTCTTTCTTTATTATTTTCATCCATTTCAGGATCAAATATCTTA
>JBFHFI010000019.1:0-19848 GCA_041583675.1 Butyrivibrio sp.
AATTAGTGGAAGAAAGTCTTGTTCTTTTGGAAAATAAGGATAGTATTTTACCTTTAGAAGAAGGAAGTACAATCTATATTACAGGACCAGCAGCAAATGATACAGGTGTTCAGTGCGGTGGATGGACTAGACAGTGGTTGGGTAGTACAGATGCAGAATATGGTAGTAAATATGTAGCCAATGGAACAACCCTATTAGAGGGGTTTCAAGAATTGGCAGAAGAATATAATTATACAATCATTACAGATGAATCCCAGGCGGATCAAGCGGATGTGACAATTCTATGTATTGGGGATATTCCTTATGCAGAATGGGAAGGGGATGCAGAAGATCTTGATATATGTGGACAATATGGATTGGATGGAAATAAACAAGCAATTCAGGAGGCAGTTGATCTAGGAAAACCAACAGTTACTTGTATTGTAGCTGGAAGAAATGTGTCTATTGCAGATTATATGGATAACTGGGATGCAACAGTTATGTGTTATCTTCCAGGAAGTGAGGGAGATGGAATTGCCAATGTATTATCTGGAAAAAGTGAATTCTCTGGCAAACTTTCTATGCCTTGGTATCGCACAATAGATGATTTTGATTCACAAACTTATCAATATGAGTTAGGATATGGATTAGAGTATTAATTATAATAAAAGAGTGTGTTTTACAAGGCGTACCATACACAAAGATGAAATGTAGAATAATAAGAAATATAGTTGTTTATTCGGCAATATTTTTAATGGGAAGTATGGCTTGTGGAGTTTTTAAAATAATAAACAAAGAGGGAGAATAAAATGAATAAAATTTTAGGATATCATATTGAGAATAAAGAGGAGATTTTGAAAATAATAGCACCTCTTAAAATAAAATTAGTAACCATAGAGTCTAAAGATTTGACTAAAAATCTTGGAAGCTTAATTGGAACTCTAGAAGATGATGCAGAAGAATATCAAGGAATACCACCAAAAGAAAGCTTTTTAATCTTTTGCGGAGTAAGTGAAAAACATTTAAACAAAGTATTGTCTTCATTAAGAGAAAAGCAAATTAAAATAGATTTCAAAGCAATATTAACACCAACCAATGAAAAATGGCCAATGTTAGATCTTTTAATAGAATTAGAAAGAGAACGGAAAGAATTTGAGAAAATGGAATCAGAAAATAAAAAATAATATAAGGTGAATACAAAAGCTGCCACAATTTTTATGTGGCAGCTTTTGTATTAATTTTTAGCAAAATCATTTAAGATTAAGCCTTTATTTCGGTCTAGAACCATACCAATACTCCATTCATTTACAAAAATAAGTAATGGACGTCCTTTTAAGTCACGAATTTTTTTCATATCGGATGTTCCAACAAGACGGTCGATATCAACTTCCTCTGGATTGGCAATCCATCTTATATATTCATAAGAAAGTGGTTCCAAACGAATCTCTACATTGTATTCATGTTCAAGTCTGAATTTTAAAACATCAAATTGAAGAACACCAACAACGCCAACAATAATTTCTTCCATTCCAGTATTTAATTCTTGGAAAATCTGAATAGCACCTTCTTGTGCAATTTGATTGACACCTTTCATAAATTGCTTTCGTTTCATAGTGTCCAATTGTCTAACACGAGCAAAATGTTCAGGAGCAAAGGTTGGAATACCTTCGAATTCAAATTTTTTATTTGAAACACATAAAGTATCTCCAATGGAGAAAATTCCGGGATCAAATACACCTATAATATCCCCGGCATAGGCTTCTTCTACGATCTTACGTTCATCAGCCATAATCTGTTGAGGTTGGGAGAGTTTTACCTTACGTCCACCTTGTACATGGGTTACATCCATCCCAGCCTCGAATTTACCAGAACAGATACGCATAAATGCGATTCTGTCTCTGTGGGCTTTGTTCATATTTGCCTGTATTTTAAATACAAAAGCGGAAAAATCTTCATTAAAAGGATCAATCACACCTTCTGAAGAATTACGAGGGAGCGGAGGAGATGTCATTTTAAGAAAATGTTTTAAAAAAATCTCAACACCAAAATTAGTTAATGCAGAACCAAAAAATACGGGAGTCAATTGGCCAGAACTTATTAGATCCATATCAAATTCCGCACTTGCACCATCTAGTAATTCTAGATCTTCAATAAGTTTATCATGAAAAGAGCTTCCAATTTCTTGAGTTAAGGCTTCAGAGTTTAAAGTTAGATTTTTTGTTGCAATCTCTTTTTGACCGTTCATAGAAGCTGTGAAAGTAGTTACTTGTTTGGAATTTCTATCGTAAACACCTTTGAATTCTTTACCAGAGCCAATGGGCCAATTAATGGGACAAGTATTGATTCCAAGTACGGTTTCAATTTCATCACATAATTCAAAAGGGTCATTGGCATCTCTGTCCATTTTATTGATAAAGGTAAAAATAGGAATATTACGCATTACACATACTTTGAATAATTTAATAGTCTGTTTTTCAACACCTTTGGAACCGTCAATAACCATAACTGCAGAGTCAGCAGCCATTAAAGTTCTGTAGGTATCTTCAGAGAAGTCTTGATGACCAGGAGTATCAAGGATATTGATACAACAATTGTCATAATTAAATTGCAATACAGAAGAAGTTACAGAAATACCTCTTTGCTTTTCTATTTCCATCCAATCAGATACTGCATGTTTTGCGGTTCTTTTACCTTTTACAGAACCTGCAAGATTAATAGCTCCACCATAGAGTAAAAACTTCTCGGTGAGTGTGGTTTTACCTGCATCTGGATGGGAGATAATTGCAAAGGTACGTCTTTTTTTGATTTCTTCATTTAAATTAGCCAATTTTATATTCCTCATTTATATTATTTATAAATCTTTTTATTTGTGTATTATGATACAATCCATCAATGCTATAATTTAAACATAATATGGACGTAGTTCTATGGGATTATAGCATAAAATAGGTTTACTTTTCAATCTATTTAGAGTTATAATCAAAATAGGTATATTTTGTGAAGATAGGGTTACAATGGTTGATTTGTTTTATGATACAAAAACATTAATAATTAGAGGATGATTTCAGATTTAATAAAGTGGATTTTCGGGAGGAGAATTCAATTTACTTGTATGAAATCTTTTATTTTATGTAAGATATTGTAAAATTTTATAATTTGCAAATAACAGACCTAAGATATATACAATTATCAAAAGGGAGGATTTAAAAATGAAAAAAGTATTGCTAATTGATGATGACGAAAGAATGCTTAGGCTTTTAAAAGGTTATCTAGAGGATAGTTATACAGTGTATCCAATAAAAGGAGGCAATGCTGCATTGGTTTTTTTGGAGAATAATAAGCCGGATATAATTTTTTTGGATTATATGATGCCTGCGCTAGATGGACCTAAAACATTGGAGTTGATTCGTAAGAAAGATGGGTGTGATAAGATACCTGTGATTTTTTTGACGGGAGTTACAGAAAAAGACAAGATAAAGGAATGCTTGTCATATAAACCAGATGGTTATATGGTAAAACCTGTTGCAAGAGAAGAACTTTTGTTTAAACTAGGAGAAGTATTAGGTGTTTAATTGATGTGGGGGATTAAAATATGATTTCATTATTGCTTTTTGGGGGAATTGGAATTATTTGCTTGCTGTATTATATAGTATTGGTAAGTTATGCCGGAATAGGAGCCTCGTTTGCAAATGTGTGGTTGCTGATTGCTGTTCTTTCTTTTTTGTTGGTATTTGGAATATTGTATTTGCACAAAAAAGATATTTCTATTTCTCCCGTTTTTAAATTAGTAGTAATAGGTGTTGTAGGAACTGGATTGATTTCATTATTGGTAATTCAAGGAATAATTGTATCAGCTATGTTTTCTAAGCCTCAAAAAGATTTAGATTATATTATTATACTTGGAGCACAAGTTAGAGGAACTGAGATTACTTCACCTTTACAATATCGATTGGATGAGGCTTGTACTTATTTAAATGAGAATAGTGATACAGTTGTTATTGTTTCAGGGGGGCAAGGCGATGGGGAAGCTATTACTGAAGCACAAGCAATGTATGAGTATCTTGTAAAACAAGGAATAGAGAATGATAGAATTATTCTTGAAAATGAAGCTACTAATACAGAGGAGAATATTCATAATTCTATGGAAATTATTAGTCAAATTTGGAAACAAGAATCGTCCCCAACTTATGGTGTGGTAACCAATAATTTTCATACTTATAGGGCTGTGGCTATTTGTGAAAAAATGGGATATCAAGTAGATGGTATTTCCGCAAAGACTAATTGGAGAGCTTTTCCTAATTATATGTTAAGAGAATATTTTGCGATTGTGAAATATAAATTAGTGGGAGCCATTTGAAATACTCATATTTTGTAGAAAAGTTGATTGACTTATGTTTTGTGAGTGATATAATAAAGCTATTAATATGAATAATACGTTGATGAGATGAGTAACATAATAAATGGTTCAGAGAGAAATCGGTTGGTGTGAGATTTTCCGGGAATTATGTGAAAACTACCTCTGAGTGACCCCAATCCGGTCCGGTGATTCCGTTATCATCGATATGAGATGCTTTTTAAGCAGTGAAGACTGATAATTAGTAACTTGGGTGGAACCGCGATAATATTGCCCCTTGCTTATGCAAGGGGCTTTTTTTATTATTAAGTACACTTATAAAAATGTAGTTTTAAGGAGGATTTTTATGAATTTAAAAGAAAAAACAAATGCAATTGTAGCTATGTTAGATGAGAATACCAATAAAAGTAACAGAGAGATTGTTTTAGTAGCAGGAATTTGTACTTTATTGGGGATTATTATTGGATTTGTAATGGGAAAAACTTCTACAAGTCATGATACAATTAAGAAATATAATAAATGTTATTCTTATGACTTTGGAGAAGAAGAATAAACAGTGTTCTTTAAAGAATAGAAAGAGGAAATTGATATGAAAATAACTTTAAAAGATGGTTCAGAAAAAGAATACGAATCAGCTATGTCGGTCATAGATATTGCAAAAGATATTAGTGAAGGTCTTGCAAGAATGGCATGTGCAGGAGAAGTAAATGGAACAGTAGTTGATTTAAGAACTGTAATTAAGGAAGATGTAGAGTTAAGCATTTTAACAGCGCATGATAAAGAGGGATTAAGGGTGCTTCGCCATACAACATCCCATGTACTTGCAGAGGCTGTAAAGAGATTATATCCAGAAGCTAAATTAACAATAGGACCTTCTATTGAAGAAGGATTTTATTATGATTTTGATTGCCCTTCTTTTGATCGTGCAGCATTGGATGCTATTGAAGCACAGATGAAGAAAATTATTAAAGAGGGTGCAGTTCTAGAGAAATTTGAACTTCCAAGAGCGGAGGCAATTCAACTAATGGAAGAAAAAGGAGAACCTTATAAAGTAGAATTAATTAATGATCTACCAGAAGATGCAATTATTTCATTTTATAAGCAAGGAGATTTTGTGGATTTATGTGCAGGACCTCACCTTATAAGTACCAAATCAATTAAGGCATTTAAATTAATCTCTTCATCAGGAGCTTACTGGAGAGGAAACGAAAAAAATAAAATGCTAACTCGTATTTATGGAACTGCATTTTTGAAAAAAGACGATTTAAACGTCTATCTTGAGCATTTGGAAGAAATTAAAAAGCGTGATCATAATAAGCTAGGTAGAGAAATGGAATTATTTACAACAGTAGATGTAATTGGACAAGGCCTTCCATTGATGATGCCTAAAGGAACTAAAATGATACAAACAATGCAAAGATGGATTGAGGATGAAGAAGAGCGTCGTGGATATGTAAGAACAAAAACACCTTTGATGGCAAAGAGTGACCTTTATAAAATATCTGGACATTGGGATCATTACAAAGATGGAATGTTTGTTTTGGGAGATGAGGAAACAGACAAAGAAGTGTTTGCCCTTCGACCAATGACATGCCCATTTCAATATTATGTATATAAAAACAGTCAGAAAAGTTACAGAGATTTGCCTTTAAGATATGGAGAGACATCTACTTTGTTCCGAAATGAAGATTCTGGTGAAATGCATGGATTAACACGTGTGCGTCAGTTTACAATTTCTGAAGGACATTTAATGGTAAGACCTGACCAGGTAAATGATGAATTTAAGGGATGCTTGGATCTTGCAATGTATTGCTTGAAAACATTGGGACTTGATGAGGATGTAACTTATCGTTTGTCAAAATGGGATCCAGAGAACAGAGAAAAATATCTTGGAGACGATGAATATTGGGAATCTACACAAAGTGAGATTAGAGAGATTTTAAATGAATATGGTGTGCCTTATACAGAAGCTGATGGAGAAGCTGCGTTTTATGGACCAAAGGTAGATATTCAAGCAAAAAATGTATATGGAAAAGAAGATACAATGATTACAATTCAATTAGATAATGCAATTGCAGAGAATTTTGATATGTATTACATTGATGAAAATGGAGATAAAAAAAGACCATTTATTATTCATAGAACTAGTATTGGATGTTATGAAAGAACCCTTGCTTGGTTAATTGAAAAATATGCAGGCATGTTCCCTACATGGCTTTGTCCAGAACAGGTTAGAGTATTACCTATTTCTGAGAAATATGCGGATTATGCTAGTAAAGTAGAGAAAGCACTTTTTGAAAATGGTGTAAATGTAACAATGGATAATCGTTCAGAAAAAATAGGATATAAAATCAGAGATGCTAGGTTACAAAGAGTTCCATATCTACTTGTAGTCGGAGAAAAAGAAGAAGAAGCAGGTCTTGTTTCTGTAAGAAGTAGATATCTTGGAGATGAGGGTCAGAAACCATTGGATCAATTTATTGATGAAGTTTGTAAAGAAATAAGAACAAAAGAAATTAGAAAAATAGAGGTGACAGAATAGTGAGAGTTTTATTAATAAATGGAAGCCCCCATGAAAAAGGTGCTACCTATACAGGGCTAAATGAAGTTGCGATGACATTGAATCATAATGGAATTGAGACAGAAATTTTTTGGCTTGGAACAAAATCAATACATGGTTGTATTGGTTGTGGTTATTGTAAAAAAGAAAAAAGATGTGTTTTTGTTGATGATTGTGTAAATGAAACTATTGATAGGCTACAAGAGTTTGATGGTTATATTGTTGGTTCTCCTGTACATTATGCAGCAGCCTCGGGAGCTGTTACGAGTTTTTTAGATCGTTTGTTTTATGCATCAAGCAGCAAAATGGCATACAAACCAGGAGCTGCAATTGTAAGTTGCAGAAGGGGTGGCGCTTCAGCGGCATTTGATCAATTAAATAAGTATTTTACATTGAATCATATGCTTGTAGTAGGAAGTTCTTACTGGAATCAAATACATGGAAACACTGGAGAAGAAGTATTAAAGGATTTGGAAGGGATTCAGACCTTACGTAATCTTGGAAATAATATGTCTTGGATTCTAAAGTGTATTGAAATAGGGAAATTAAATGGAGTGGAACATCCAGAATTACCACAAAAAGTAAGAACAAATTTTATTAATGAAGTTTAAATGAGGGCAATTTAATTGCTTGAAAAAGCTTTATAAGGTATAAGTTATAGTATCATTTTACAAGAAATAATTAAATGAAAATTAAAATTTGGGGAAATATCATCTTGATATTTTCCCAAAACTATGAGAAAATATCAGCAATTGCGAAATTATTGAAGGTTCGCAAAAAGTGATTTTTATATATCGAAAGGAGTTATATAATGATTTATTCGCAGGAAGTACAGAATATGTGTCCTGTTGCACAAGGCGTTAATCATGGTGCAGCACCATGCCCTACAGAAGGAAATTGGGTACAATACAAAGAAATTACAAACATCTCAGGTCTTACACATGGTGTAGGCTGGTGTGCACCTCAACAAGGGGCTTGTAAACTTACTCTTAACGTAAAAGAGGGGATTATTCAAGAAGCACTTGTTGAGACTATTGGATGTTCAGGAATGACTCATTCTGCAGCAATGTGTTCAGAAATACTTCCAGGACTTACTTTACTTGAAGCTATGAATACAGATCTTGTATGTGATGCTATTAATACAGCAATGAGAGAACTTGCTTTACAGATTATTTATGGAAGAACTCAGAGTGCTTTCTCAGAAGGCGGACTTCCAATCGGAGCTGGACTTGAGGACCTTGGAAAAGGACTTAGATCACAGGTTGGAACTATGTATGGTACACTTTCAAAGGGACCTCGTTACCTCGAAATGGCAGAAGGATATGTTACCGGTATTGCACTTGATGCTGATAATGAAATTATCGGATATCAATTTGTATCACTTGGAAAACTCACAGATTTTATTAAAAAAGGTGATGATCCAAACACAGCTTGGGAAAAATCCAAAGGTCAGTATGGTCGTGTTGAAGATGCAGTTAAGATCATAGACCCAAGAGAGGAATAGGAGGAAACAAAATGGCTTTATTTGAATCATACGAAAGACGAATAGATAAGATTACTAATGTTTTAAATAGTTATGGCATTGCTTCAATTGAAGAAGCTGAGAAAATCACGAAAGATGCTGGACTTGATGTATATGACCAAGTTAAAAAAATTCAGCCTATCTGTTTTGAAAATGCATGCTGGGCATATATTGTTGGTGCAGCAATTGCAATCAAAAAAGATTGTAGAAAAGCAGCAGATGCGGCAGCGGCTATTGGAGAAGGATTGCAGTCTTTCTGTATTCCAGGTTCAGTTGCTGATACACGTAAAGTAGGTATTGGTCATGGTAACCTTGGAAAAATGTTACTTGAAGAAGACACAGATTGTTTTTGCTTTTTAGCAGGACATGAATCATTTGCAGCAGCAGAAGGTGCTATTGGTATTGCTGAAAAAGCAAACAAGGTTCGTACACAGCCTTTAAGAGTTATTCTTAATGGACTTGGAAAAGATGCAGCAAAGATTATTTCAAGAGTGAATGGATTTACTTTTGTTGAAACAGAATATGATCCATATACAAACGAAGTTAAAGAAGTATTTAGAAAATCATACTCTGAAGGACTTCGTGGAAAAGTTAACTGTTATGGAGCAAATAGTGTTCCAGAAGGTGTTGCAATTATGTGGAAAGAGAATGTTGATGTATCAATTACAGGTAACTCAACAAACCCTACTAGATTCCAACATCCAGTAGCAGGTACATATAAAAAAGAAAGATTAGAAGCTGGTAATAAGTATTTTTCAGTAGCATCAGGTGGTGGTACAGGAAGAACTCTTCATCCAGATAATATGGCAGCTGGTCCTGCTTCTTATGGTATGACAGATACACTTGGACGTATGCATTCAGATGCACAGTTCGCTGGATCTTCATCAGTTCCTGCTCATGTTGAGATGATGGGACTTATTGGAGCTGGTAACAATCCAATGGTAGGAATGACAGTAGCAGTAGCAGTTTCTATTCAAGAAGCAGCAGATGCTGGAAAATTCTAATATAAAAATTAATGTTAAAAAGGTATTATAGATTTTTCTATAGTACCTTTTTTTTATATAAATTTAATAAATAATATATTGACAAAAAAATATTACAGCCCTATCATATAGTTATGATAACTACATAACATAGATGCAAGGATGGGTGATATTATATGGACAAATTAGTTGGCGTTGGAGTTTTTGGAGATTCTATTTTAAAAGGAATACAAGTAAATCCTTTGAATAAAAAATATTGTATAGATAATCAGATAGAAAAAGAGTTTGTTAAAGGGAAGTACCCAATAGAGGTTCATAATTATTCGAGTTTTGGATGTACAGTAATCAAGGGTAAGAATCAATTACTAAAGCGATTAAATCAAAATATAAATTGCGAAGCAATTATTATGGATTATGGTGGAAATGATTGTGATTATAATTGGAAATTAATAGCAGAAAATCCAGAAGGAAGTTTTCAACCCAATACACCAATTGATGTTTTTAAATCGACTTATTCGGATATTATAATTACATTAAAGAGTAGAGGGATTCTTCCTATACTAACAACCCTACCACCATTGGAACCTCATAAATTTTTTGATTGGTTTTGCAAAGACCTGAATAAGGAAAATGTAATGAAGTGGCTTGGGGACGTGTTTACAATTTATAAACATCAAGAATCTTATTCAAAGGTAATTCAAGAAATAGCAATGGAACAAGAGGTTCCCTTAATTGATCTGAGAAGTGAATTTATTAAGGCTGGAAATGTAGAGGCGCTACTTTGTGAAGATGGAACACATCCAAATGCCATGGGACAGCATTTAATTGCAGTGGCATTTGAAAAATATGCGGATAAAATGTTTCGGAATGTAACTTTATAGAATTTTTAAACCACCATTATTGAATTTATGGTGGTTTTTATATATAATTCAAGTATAATAGGTAAAGATAGAATTGGGATGGGAGAAAATAGGATGGAGAAAAGAACATTTGAAAAACTTGGAGTTGCAACCTCTTTATTAGGTTTTGGGTGTATGAGATTTCCTACCACATCTGAAGGAAAAATAGATAGAGTGGCATCTAGAGAAATGTTAGAAGTGGCATATCAATCAGGTGTAAATTATTATGATACAGCAAGACCTTATCATAATGGTGAAAGCGAGGAATTTGTAGGTGAGTTTTTAGACACAAAACCAAGAGATTCTTACTATTTGGCAACAAAACTTCCTGTCTGGGAAATTAATTCGCTTGAAGATGCAAAAAATATGTTTGAAAAACAACTTTCTTATTTACACAAAGAATATATAGATTTTTATTTAATGCATGCTTTTGATCAAGGTAGATTTGAGAAAATGAAAGCATTGGGTATTTTTGAATATTTTGAAGAATTAAAAGGACAAGGGAAAATTAGATTTTTAGGATTTTCATTTCATGATGATTATAATGCTTTTGAGAAAATTATTACAGATAGAGAGTGGGATTTTTGTCAAATTCAATATAATTATATGGATGTAGAGGACCAGGCAGGGGAAAAAGGATATCTTCTTGCGGAAAAGCTGCAAATTCCATTGATTATAATGGAACCAATTAAAGGAGGATCTTTGGCATATTTACCAGAGGATATAAAAGGATTATTGCCGAATCAAGAACAATCACCTGCTTCTTATGCTCTTAGATTTGTGGCATCAAAGTCTAATGTAAAAGTAGTACTTAGCGGAATGTCAGATATACAACAAGTACAAGAGAATATTGGAGTTTTTAATCCATTTGTTTGCTTAGATGTAGAAGAAGAACAGGCAATATTAAAAGTAAGAACTTCAATAAATGATAGAGTGAAAAACGGATGTACGGCTTGTAATTATTGTATGCCATGTCCTGCAGGTGTTGATATACCAGGTAATTTTAAAATATGGAATAATTATCATATGTATCAGAATCAAGGTGAATTAAAGTGGCAGTGGAATAATTTGAAAAATGATAAAAAAACTGCAGATTTTTGCGTGGAATGTGGAATATGTGAAACAAAATGTCCACAAAAAATACAAATAAGAAAAGATTTAAAGACATTAAAAACAGAATTTCATCAAATTTTAGACGTGTAGTAGTTCTTTAGTCCTAGTTTGTATGTCTTTAGTAGGATTGAAACATCTAATTTTCCCAAATATACTATAATAGTGGAGTTAATAAAAGTCTGTTTTATGGAGGGATTCTATTATGCAAGATCTAAATGAATTAAAAGAATTATTATTTAAAGAAAGGGTTAGGCTTAATCAAGAAAGAGAATCCTTAGAAGAAGATAAAAAAGAATTTGATAAAAAAAGATCGGAATTAGAATTACAAGATAGCTTAAGAAAGTCTTCCCTTGAATTTCAAGCAAAAAAACTTGAGATGGAGAGACAATTATTTGATAAAAAATTAGATGTATTACAGCGAGAATATAGAAGACTTGCTAGGGACAAGGAATGTATTCAAAAAGAAAAAGATCGTTTGGAAGAATCTAAGCGTTATCGAAATAGAACGGTTCATCAAGTGACTTATAGTGGAAAAGATATTCTTTTTCAAGGAGTGAATAATGAGCTTGCTTTGAAAAAAAGATATCGTGAATTATTAAAGATTTTTCATCCGGATAACTTGAATGGAGATAAAGAAGTACTTCAAAATATCAATCATGAATATAATTCTTTAAAAAGGATGTATGGTTAAATTTTATAAAAATATATTTCAACGGGCATGATATGCCCGTTTTCTGTGATTATATAAGCAGATGAAAGGAGCATTACTTGCAGGAGATTTTTACTAGAACGGCAAAATTAGTAGGAGAAGAAGGAATAGAACAACTTAGTAATGTTAAAGTTGCTGTTTTTGGAGTAGGTGGAGTAGGTGGATATGTTGTAGAAGCTTTGGTGAGAAGTGGGATAGGACATTTGGATGTTGTGGATAAGGATGTTGTAGATATTACCAATGTAAATCGACAGATTATAGCAAACAAAGATACTATAGGAATGGATAAGGTTCAAGTGATTTGCGAGAGAGCAAAATCTATTAATCCTCAAATTGATATTAGAGGGATTCATTGCTTTTTTTTACCAGAAACAAAGGACGAGTTTGATTTTTCTCAATATGATTTTGTTGTAGATGCAATTGATAATGTTACAGCTAAAATACAATTGGCTGTTAGTTGTAAAGCAAGTAATACACCTTTGATTGCTTGCATGGGAACGGGGAATAAAATGGATCCTTCTCAATTAGAAATTACGGATATTTACAAAACTTCAGTGTGCCCTTTGGCTAGAGTTATGCGCAGACAATTAAAAGCAAGGGAGATAGATAAATTAACGGTAGTATATTCAAAAGAACAGCCTATGAAACCATTATATGAAGATAGAGTGCCGGGTAGTACTTGTTTTGTGCCGGGTAGTGCCGGGTTATTAATTGCATCCCATGTTGTGAGAGAATTGTTGAAAAATGTTAAAGTTGATTGACAAGTTGTTTCATTGTGCTAGAATATATAGTGAAAGTCTGAGAAAGACATTATTTTTTGAGTGGGTGAATGTATATGAGAAAAATGGTATTATCATTATTAGTTATTAATGAGGCTGGTGTTACAAGTAGGATATCGGGATTATTTACCAGAAGAGGGTACAATCTGGATAGTATAACAGGTGGAATCACACAGAATCAGAAATTAGCAAGAGTAACAGTGGTAGTAAATGGAGATGATGATATTCTTGAGCAGGTAACCAAACAATTAGCAAAGATTGAAGATGTAATTGAGATTGAGGAATTAGAGTCAGAGACATCAGTATGTAGAGAGCTAATTATGGTTAGAGTAGCGGTGAATGAGATTCAAAGACCAGAAGTTGTATCTGTAGCAGATATATTCAGAGCTAAAATCGTAGATGTGGCAAGGGATTCCCTTGTAATTGAAATGACAGGAACATCTAGTAAGATAGAAGCATTTCTTGAACTCTTAGCAGGTTATGAGATTTTAGGAATTGCAAGAACAGGCTTAACAGGACTTTGTCGTGGAAGTTTGTATAGTACAAAATAGTTTTATTTTGGCATAGACCAATTTAAATAGTTTGAATGAATTCAGGAGGAAGAAATAATGGCAGCAAAAATTTTCTATCAAGAAGATTGCAATCTTTCAGCACTTGAAGGTAAAACAATTGCAATTATTGGCTATGGTAGCCAAGGACATGCTCACGCACTTAACTTAAAAGATTCAGGATGCGATGTTATCATCGGTCTTTATGAAGGCAGTAAATCTTGGGCAAAAGCAGAGGCTCAGGGATTTAAAGTCTATACTGCAGCTGAAGCAGCAAAGCGCGCAGAGGTTATTATGATTCTTATCAATGATGAGAAGCAAGCAGCAATGTA
The DNA here is from genome assembly GCA_041583675.1 of Butyrivibrio sp. Taxonomy (GTDB): domain Bacteria; phylum Bacillota; class Clostridia; order Lachnospirales; family Lachnospiraceae; genus Eshraghiella. Next base: position 13,779 of record JBFHFI010000019.1, read on the forward strand.
CAAAAAAGATATTGAGCCAAATTTAGAAGAAGGCAACATGCTTATGTTTGCACATGGATTTGCAATTCATTTTGGACAGATTGTACCACCTAAGAATGTTGATATTACAATGATCGCTCCAAAAGGACCAGGACACACTGTAAGAAGTGAATATCAAGTAGGAAAAGGTGTTCCTTGTCTTGTTGCAGTTCATCAAGATGCATCAGGAAAAGCACAAGAAAAAGCACTTGCATATGCTATAGGTATTGGTGGAGCAAGAGCTGGAGTTCTAGAGACAGATTTTAGAACAGAGACAGAAACAGATTTATTTGGAGAACAAGCTGTTCTTTGTGGCGGTGTAACCAAATTAATGCAAACAGGTTTTGAAGTTTTAGTAGAAGCTGGTTATGATCCAAGAAACGCATATTTTGAATGTATTCATGAAATGAAATTGATTGTTGATCTTATATATCAATCAGGATTTTCAGGAATGAGATATTCAATTTCAAATACAGCTGAGTATGGTGATTATATCACTGGACCTAAGATTGTAAACGATGAGACTAAAGCAGCAATGAAAAAAGTACTTAGTGATATTCAAGATGGAACTTTTGCAAAAGATTTCTTACTTGATATGTCAGAAGCTGGTGGTCAAGCACATTTTAGAGCTTTAAGAAAACTCGGAACAGAACATTCATCAGAAGCTGTTGGTGAAGAAATTCGTAAATTATATAGCTGGAATAGTGAAGATGATAAATTAATTAACAACTAATCCAAACGAATATAAAATGGATATCGCGAAAAGAGTCTTCTTTTCGCGATATTTTTTTTGTGGGTTATTTTTCGACAAAGGGATATGTTTTGTTGTAAAATAGGATAAATAGTGATATTATATCTTCGTTAAGAGTGCAATATGTGGATTTGGTATATATTCACTTTTAATAAGATGGAATTTCGAATCGATTGTGATTTGAAATGTTTTGTTTGAAAGGAGTACTATTATGCTTACGGATCTCTATTTAAAAACAACAGAGTATTTTGCTGGCGATCCAAAAAGAATTCAACATTTCACCAAAGTTCATGCTTATGCAATGATGATTGGTAAACTGGAACAGATGAATAAGGATGAGTTGAAAATTCTAGAGGCAGCATCAATTGTGCATGATGTGGGAATAAAAAAAGCTGAAGAATTATATGGATATAGTGATGGAAAACTTCAGGAACAGTTAGGGCCTGATGTTGCAGAAGAGTTGTTAATGCAATGTGATTTTAAAAAAGTCGAAATAGCAAGAATTTCTTATCTTGTGGGTCATCATCATTCCTATAATCAAATAGATGGATTGGATTTTAGAATTTTGGTCGAGGCGGATTTTCTAGTGAATCTATTTGAGGAAGAAGCGTCCAAAGAAATGATATTAAATGCATATGAAAGAGTTTTTAAGACTGAAACAGGAAAAAAACTTTGTAGAATTATGTTTGGATTATTGGAATAGTTATAAAAATGGCGTCGCTTAATGCGACGCCAAAATATTTATCAAAGGATTATTTTTTTCTGAAAGTACATAATCCATAAAGTTCATAGTGTGTAAAGAGGGTTTTCGGATAGAAGAATATGCAAGACATACTTCTCGTTGTGGTATGGAAGGGAGTTGATCTTGATATTCTATTAAATTATGGTTTGATAGTTCTTGTTTTACAAATTCTTTAATAACACAACCGATTCCAATTCCGGTTTTGGCGAATTCAATTAACAAATCCATACTATCGGTTTCAATAAGATTATTATTTTGATAATATTCTTTGTGGACATATTGATCTACGTATTGTCTCGTAATATTATCTTGATTTAACATCATAATATTTGCTTTTTTATCCGAGGGTGTTATACTCTCGGTTCTTTTTTGCATATTTTTTAGGTAAGTTGGTGTTGCGACAAAAGTATCTGTAATAGCACCGATGGAATGATATACAACAGAATATGAAGCGTTGGGACGTGCAACAAGTCCAATATCTATATGATTTCCAGTTAACATTTTTAATGTGTCTCCGGAAGACTGACATTCAATAGAAATGTTTACATGGGGGTTAAGAGAAGAATATTCGGACAAAAAAGGAAGGAGAACATATTTACATAGAGTATTGCTTACTCCTATTTTAATTCTCCCCATTCCAAGTTGTTTCCTTTGGAGAAGCGTGTTTTCACTATCTTGTATAAGTTCAAAAGCAGAACTTATTTGTTCGTATAATAGATGCCCTTCTTCTGTTAATTCTACGCCTTTTGGAGTTCTGATAAATAATAAGGTGTGTAAATTGGACTCTAGACGTTTTATGGATTTACTTACTGCGGGTTGGCTAATATATAATTTCTCAGAAGCACTAAGGATGCTTTGCGATCTTGCAACAGTTAAAAATATGGAATAAAGGGATAGATTATCTTGATTCATGATATAACCTCCAGTTATATATAATATATTTAATATGTATTTCCATTATATCAACAAATATGATATGATTCAACAAATAATAAGTTTATATGGAGAGAATATAAACAATGGAGGAGGAAGTTATCATGGGAATGACTATGACACAGAAAATTCTTGCAGAGCATGCGGGACTTGCGTCCGTGGAGGCAGGGCAATTGATTGAAGCGGAGCTTGATTTGGTGTTAGGAAATGATATTACATCACCTGTTGCAATTAATGAAATGCATAAAATGTCTTCAAAGGGTGTTTTTAACAAAGAAAAAATAGCATTGGTTCCTGATCATTTTGTACCAAATAAGGATATTAAATCAGCTGAAAATTGTAAAAGCGTTAGAGAATTTGCAAATGAGCATGAGATTACAAATTATTTTGAAGTGGGACAAATGGGGATTGAACATGCATTATTACCAGAAAAAGGATTAACAGTTGCTGGAGATGTTATTATAGGAGCGGATTCACATACTTGTACTTATGGAGCTTTGGGAGCTTTTTCTACTGGGGTAGGTTCAACAGATATGGCAGCTGGTATGGCAACGGGGATTGCCTGGTTCAAGGTTCCTTCAGCAATTAAATTTGTTCTTGTAGGAAAACCTGCAAAATGGATTAGTGGTAAAGATGTTATTCTTCATATTATTGGAATGATTGGCGTAGATGGAGCTTTGTATAGATCTATGGAATTCTTTGGAGAAGGAATTGCAAATTTAACAATGGATGATAGATTTACCATTGCTAATATGGCTATTGAAGCAGGCGCGAAAAATGGAATCTTTCCAGTGGATGATTTAACAATTGAATATATGAAGGATCATTCAAAAAGAGAATATAGGATTTATGAAGCAGATGAAGATGCAGTATATGATGAAGAATATGTAATTGATCTTTCTACATTAAAGCCGACAGTGGCATTTCCTCATTTACCATCTAATACACATACAATAGATGAAGTAGAAGATGTTGTTATTGATCAGGTTGTAATTGGTTCTTGTACCAATGGTCGTCTTGATGATTTAAGGGTTGCAGCAGAAATTATGGATGGACATCAAGTGCATAAAAATGTAAGAACAATTATTGTTCCAGCAACTCAGAAAATATATTTAGATGCAATTAAACATGGATATGTTCAGGTGTTTATTGAAGCAGGAGCAATTGTAAGTACTTCAACTTGTGGACCATGTCTTGGTGGACATATGGGTGTCTTGGCAGCAGAGGAAAAATGTATTTCCACTACAAATCGTAATTTTGTAGGTAGAATGGGAGATGTAAAATCTGAAATATATCTTGCTAGTCCTGCAGTTGCAGCAGCTAGTGCAATCACAGGAAAAATATCATCAACAGATGAATTGTAGGAGGGAGATAGTATGAAAGCACAGGGAACAGTTTTTAAATATGGAAATAATGTAGATACGGATGTAATTATTCCTGCTAGATATCTGAATTCAACAGATCCAGCAGAGCTTGCATCCCATTGTATGGAAGATATAGATACAGAATTTGTTGATAAAGTAAAAAAAGGTGATATTATGGTTGCGGATAAGAATTTTGGATGTGGTTCTTCTAGAGAACATGCTCCGATTGCAATTAAGGCTTCAGGAATTAGTTGTGTAATTGCTGAAACATTTGCACGAATTTTTTATAGAAATGCAATCAATATTGGATTACCAATTATTGAATGTCCGGAAGCAGCTCATGGAATTGAAGAAGGAGATGAAGTTGAGGTGGATTTTGATAGTGGTATGATATATAATAAGACAAAAGCAACTGAGTTCAAAGGCCAAGCCTTTCCGGAATTTATGCAAAAAATCATTGCTGCAGAAGGTCTTATTAATTATATTAATAATAAAAATAAATAATCTAGATTTTCTGAATTCCAAGGTTGCATTGTGGAGGATTATATGATTGTAGGAATTTGTCAGACAGATATATTATTTGAAGATAAGAAGTACAATTTGATTGCAGCACAGGATTTTATATCAGAAGCAGCGGATAAAGAGGCTGATTTGGTTGTTTTTCCAGAGATGAGCATGACTGGATATTCAATGTCTCCAGAAAAAATATATGAGACGTTAGAATCTTCTGTTACTTTGGATGCTATGAAAAAATATGCCATAGAATATCAAGTTGCAATAGGTTTTGGTTATGTACGGAAAGATCATGGTAAATATACAAATAGATATATGATTTTGAATAAACAAGGCGATGTGATATGTGACTATGCTAAGATTCATCCATTTTCATATGCAAACGAAGAAAAGTACTACGAGAAGGGTGATTCATTATCCTTTTGTACAATTGATGGTATTAGAATTTGTCCTTTGATTTGTTATGACTTAAGGTTTCCTGAGGTCTTTCAAGCGGCATCTCTTCAAGCGGATTTAATTGTTGTACCTGCGAATTGGGGTGGAACTAGAAATGCACATTGGAAACTTTTATTGCAAGCTCGTGCGTTGGAAAATCAAGCTTTTATAATTGGGGTGAATAGAGTTGGTAGGGATCATTCAACTTGTTATGTTGGGAATTCAATGATTGTCGACCCAGAAGGGGAGATTATTGAGCGATTGGATACACAAGCGGGATTGATTGTTGTTGAAGTGGAAAAATCCCGTGTGGATACATATAGAAAAGCATTTCCTTTGAAAAAAGATAGAAGACCGGATCTTTATTTGAAATTATAAGATTTGATTTTGTGGGATATTTTTATAGAATGGTAGATGGATGCGTAATTTTTGGCACTAAGGCTTTCTGGATAATTTTCCGGAAAGCTTTTTTTGCATCCATTTTTCTTTAAAATATCAGCAGCTTTGTTATAAGCAATTGCGGATTCTTCAGGGGAGGAATAGCTTCCTATAATAAAATCACCATTAATATGTATTTTGGCTTTGTATAGAACTTGACCGTTTTTCTGATATTTTTCTACTCCGTGATATGGATTAATCACAATAATATTTTCATAGCGATAATCTGTAGGGTTTCCATTTGCAAAATAAAAATCTTTTTTTTCAACAGCGTAGTCTTTGATTCCATAACGAGTTAAAATATTAACTTGCATTCCATAGTCAGCCACAAAAAGATGTCCGCCTCTTTTCATAATGGAATGAGTGGAATAATAAAATAAGTCGTCAACATCAAAGGTATAAAAGGTGTTTCTTCCTATATAATAGGTGAAATAGTTTGCATGTAAATAAATTGGCGTTTTAAAGTATATTTTATTATCTCTAAAATTAATAAGACATACATATTTTTTAAAAGGAATCTTAAATTGTCTAGAATTGTAGTCTGAAAGGTCAATATTGGAATTATATATGATATGTGCCTCTTTGTAAACTTTATGAGCAAGCTCTTGGGAAGGGAAACTTCCGAGGCTGATATGCTTGTTTTGAATAGTAATGCTGGAACGGTAATAAATTGTTCCATCTTTTTTTGTCGCAATATATACGCCTGGAATTGAACTCATAAGGGTCTCCTTTTCTTGTGAAATATAAAATAATAATGGAATTCTTCTTGTAAATAGTATACAAAAAATGATTCATATCAACAAGAGTGGATTTATACGAATTGTTTTTAGTTTTATATTTTTAAAATGTAAGAAGAAATTTACTTACATTTTAGAG
>JBFHFI010000020.1:0-19734 GCA_041583675.1 Butyrivibrio sp.
CATAAATTTGTTGTTCTAAAAATAAATAAACTTCTCCAAATATATCTCCTGCATCCTCTATATTGGTCACAACAACATGACTTCCTGTACATGTATTTTTAGATATAGCCACTTTTCCTTTTAATAAAATATATATACTAGATGGTATATCTCCTTCACAAAAAATCAATTCATTTTTTTTATATTTCCGTATACCAATACTAGTCTCTTCTATAAATTCATAAATTTCATCAAGACTCATTCCTCTACAAAGGATGCAGCTCTGCAATATTGAGACTATATTTTCATCCATCTTTTCTTTCCTTTCTAGATATCTAATGAGTCAATTACTTTCTTTAATGTTTCTGATGATTCTTGAAGTTTTTTAATCTCAGCATTATCCAATGCAATAGGCACCAGTGTTTCTAATCCATTTTTTCCAACAATTGCAGGCATACTCAATACCATATTTTCAATTCCATAATTGCTTTCCATAAAACTAGATACTGGTAATATAGATTTTTCATCTCTTACAATCGCTTCACAGATTCTTTTTACAGACATTGCGATTCCATAATAAGTTGCCTGTTTTTTTTCAATAATCTCATATGCACTATTTTTGACTTTTTCAGCAATCTCTTCCATTGCTTGATGATGATCATAATGATCTCTCATTTCACAAAATGTATTAAGTGGAACCCCTGAAACATTTGCACTACTCCATGCAGCCATTTCACTATCTCCATGCTCTCCAATAATAAACGCATGTACACTTCGACTATCCACTCCTAAATGTTCTCCCAATAAATATTTTAATCTAGATGTATCTAAAACTGTTCCAGATCCTATTACTCTATTTGATGGCAACCCACTTAGTTTTAATGCTGTATATGTAAGAATATCTACTGGATTTGCTACTACCAATATAATTCCATGACAATTTCTTTGATTTATTTCTTTGAAAATTGATTTAAAAATTGACACATTTTTATGAACCAAATCCAATCTCGTTTCATCTGGTTTTTGATTAGCACCTGCAGTTATTACAATAATTGCGGCATCTTCAATATCATCATATCCACCTGCATATATTTTCATTGGTCGAGAAAATGGCATACCATGACTTATATCCAAGGCCTCCCCTTCTGCTCTTTTTTTATTTGCATCTATTAAAACCATTTCTGAAAATAATCCACTCTGCATTAAACTAAATGCAGAAGCGGACCCTACAAATCCACATCCAATAATTGCTACTTTTCTTAAATTTGCATTTTGATTATTCATATGTTTTTTCCTCCTAATATTTTATCATCATAATATCATATAGGTATAATATGATATGTAACATTTGTTACGTTATAATCTTAACACTTTAAAATATTATTTCAAGCTTTATTTCTATTTATAATCAATTTTGTACAAAATCTACAAAAAAAAGAGATTATTCATCTCTTTTAATTTCCATTCCTACTCCAACTTCATGTACATTACATTTTTCCATAAGTTTAGCCTTTATTTCCAGTGACACACAATGACATGGATACAAATCCTCTATTTCTGCTTTTTCCATATATTCTATCTCTTGTCTTGTTTCCCAATCTAATCTATTCATATGAAATCCACCGATTATGCCACATATCTTTTCACCTTTCCATATACTTAATGTGTAATCAATTATATTTGCAATTCCACTATGAGAACAGCCTGTAACAATAAAAATTCCCTGAGATGTTTTTATTGCCAATGCACTATCATCCTCTAAATAATCTGCAATCCATTTCCCACCGTCCCAATATTTTCCAATGGCAGCTCTATTTTCATAGTCAAATTTTCTAGGAATTTTCCCTAGAAAAAAGCAATTAGGTGAAATCTCAAATATATTTTCTTGTTGATTCCAGCAAAAAAATTTCTTTATCTCTTCTCCTTCTATTGGGCTTCCTACATCCTCACCCAAATCCACTATTTTTCGAAAGCATTTCGGATGGGCAATTATTTTTTTATCTTGAAATACTGAATTCTGGATTAAATATTCCAATCCCCCTGTATGATCATTATGCCCATGAGAAATAACAATTTCTGTTAACTCTTTTAATTGTATTCCCATTTTATCTGCATTTTTTATAAACACATCTGAATATCCTGTATCAAATAAAACTTTATGATTATCCACTTCTATATATATTGATAGACCCGGTTCCCCTAAATAATACTGATCAATAATTGTTGTATTATCTACTAAAACAACTAATTTCATATACCCTCCTTTAATTTTTGTTTTCTAAAAGTAAAATCTCGGATTCCAAAATTGCTAATTTGGATGGATATAAATCCAAATCTTTATAATCTTTTTTAGATAACTCCCAACGAATCAATTCTTCTCCATCTTCAATTCTTACTCTTAAGATCATACTAAATACTGCTTCTGTAATATCTACAATTGAATAATCAAATAAAAATGCATTTTGGCCCTTTTTAAGTAAATGAGCTGGTATAATTTGTTTGGCTCTTATTCCTATAAACCCAAAATTACCATCTATATGTTTTCTATAAAATTTCAATCCATATCCAGGAACAATAATCATATCTTCTATAAATTCAACTGGTAAAATATTTTTACATCCTGTTAATAATGCATCAGCATATGTTTTGGGATTGGAATATAATTCTTGTTTGGAACAGATTTTCTCATTTATTCCATGATCAATTACCACAACTTTATCACTAATTCTATATACTTCATCCCTATCATGAGATACAAAAAGAACTGTTTTTCCAAATTTCTTTATTACTGCAGTCACTTCCTGCTCCAGTTGCCATCTCAAATAGCTGTCTAAGGCAGAAAACGGTTCATCTAACATAATAATTTGTGGTTCAGAAGCAATCATTCTAGCCAGTGCACACCTTTGCTTTTGTCCTCCAGACAATTGACTTGGGTAGTGTGCTTCCAATCCCTCTAAATGAAAAGATTTTATTAGCTCTTTTGTTTTATTTTTTTTATTTTTATCCATTACCGTTGCAATATTTTTTTCTACGGTCATATTGGGAAATAAAGCATAATCTTGAAATAAATATCCCGCATGTCTTTTTTGAGGAGGAAGATTTATTTTTTTATCAGAATCAAATACTGTCATTCCATTAATAACAATAACCCCACTATCTGGTTGTTCTATCCCAGCAATACATTTTAATGTGATACTTTTTCCACAGCCAGATGCTCCCATAAGTGCAACTGTATTATCTTGTGACTCAAAACATATATTCAAGGAGAAATGCCCTAACTTTTTTTTAATATTACAATAAATAGACATTTTAATTCTCCTTCCCAAATGAAAGTCTTTTTTCAAAAATATTCACCGACAACATTATAGCAAAAGAAATTGCAAGATTTACAAACACCCACTGCATCGCTTGCTCATCTTGATTCGTTTTCCAAAAATATGCAACTGTTGTTGAAATTGTAGCTGTTCTGTTTACAATATATCCTGCAACCATACTTGTTGCTCCATATTCTCCTAATCCTCTTGCAAATGCAAGAACAAGGCCTGCACTAATGCCGGCCTTACAATTTGGCAATACAATTCTCCAGAAAATATATGTATTAGAAAGTTTTAATGTCTTACCAGCAGCAATAATGTTTTGATCAAATGATTCAAAAGAACTTCTTGCTGTTCGATACATCAATGGAAATGTCACCACCACAACAGCTATAATTGCTGCATACCACTTCATTGTAATGGCTGTATGAAAATATTTCTCAACAATTATTCCCAAACTACTTCTTGGCGAAATTATTTTTAAAATAATAAATCCAATAACTGTAGGTGGCAACACCATGGGTATTGTTAAAATTGTATCTAATATTCCCTTTACAATTCCCGGAAGTCTAATTACATAGTATGCACAAAATATTCCAAAGAAAAATGTGATCCCTGATGCAATTAAAGATATTCTTAAAGAATTCCATAATGGAAACAAATCCATATATATGCCACCTCCTTCTTGCTTATATTGTTATATATTACTCTGCCGGAACTATAAGTACAACCTCATTTTCTAAAACATTAATTTTCGTATCCTCAGCAATATATCCTTGCTCTGAAAGTGCTGTCATTTGTTTTGTTGCTGCTGAGAAAAAGATGTCCGCCTCTGCACCTTCTTCAATTTGTGTTTTTAATGTTCCTGATGAATCCAAATTCGTAATAACTGTAATTTCTGGATATACTTCCATGAAAATTTCACAAACAGATGTTAAAGATTCTGTAAGACTTGCTGCTGCAAATACCGTAATTGTACAAGCATCTCCTGTATATTCCATACCCGTTGATTCCAAGTCTGTTGCAATTGTAAATCCAACCTTTTCAAATTCTAATAAAGCTTCCTCTGTTAATATAAAATCAAGAAACACTTCTGAGGCTTCTATATACTTAGATTCTTTTAGCATAGCCACTGGATAAAGTACTGGTGTTTCGAGAGTTCCCTCTGGTGCTGAACATACAACTTTTACCCCATCTGATGTAGAAGCATCTGTTGCATATACTACTCCACAATCTACTGCCGCTTCTTCGACCTGAGAAAGTACTTCTTTTACATTATCACCGAATGTTATTTTTGATTGTATCCCATCCCAGAAACCCATATTCTCTAAAACTTCTTGTGCATATTGTCCCACAGGAACATCTGAATTTCCAAGTGCAATTAATTCTACTTTATCTGTATTTAGGTCTTCAAAACTTGTTATATCTTCTTCGACAACTATTTCTGCCGCTCTTGTCACATCCGCTTCACTTGTAGTAGTTGAATTTGTTGAACATGCTGTTGTTAAGATTATAGCACCTGTTAAAACACCTACCAAACTAATTATTATTTTTCTTTTCATATTCATCCTCCTTGTACAAAAGCATCTTTTCATAGTCTGTTTTTGTATCGTTATGTTATGTTTTGTTACGTTTTATATTATAAAGATTAAATGTAAAATCCGAAATTGTCAATATATCTATTTATTTTCAGCATTTTGACTAATTAATGACTTTCGAATAAATTTTTTTGCACGATTTGATTCAGTATAATACCGTTTTATTATGTTTTATTTATAATAGACTATTTTTTTATCCTTTGTTATAATAAATTAATATCATAAAGAAGGTGAAAATATGAACGAAAAACTATATACGCCTCAAGAGGCCGCAGACATACTTAAAGTTCGAAAAAACACAGTATATGAAATGATTAAACGTGGTTCTTTAAAGGCAACCAAAATGGGAAAACAGTTACGAATTACCGAAAGTGATTTAACGCAAATAATTAATCCCTCCGAGCCAAGCAATGAAGCAACCATGGTTTCCCACCCATCTTTTCTTCATCAAGCCCCAGAACACAATGCTATTTTATGTGGTCAAGATATTGTACTTGATATGCTTTGTTCTAAGGTAAACTCCAATCTCGGAAAATCTCACTTTATACGATCCTATGATGGAAGTTATAATGGCTTATTATCCTTGTACAAAGATGAAGTTACTATTGCATCCGCCCATCTTTGGGACCACATAACCGACAGTTATAACCTCCCTTTTATTCCCAAATTATTACCAGGAGAAAATGTCCATGTCTATCACATATTAAATAGACCTGTTGGATTTTACGTCGCAAAAAATAATCCTAAGAATATTGTTTCTATCAAAGATTTAAATCAAAATGATATTAAAATTGTAAATCGTGAAAAAGGAAGCGGAATAAGAATTTTATTTGACTCACTCCTTTTGAATATGAACATAGATCCATCTTCCATTACAGGATATAATCGCATTGTGAACTCGCACCTAGCTGCAGCAGCCATGATTTCAAAAGGTGGCGCAGATTGGGCTTTGGGTAATAAAAATGTTGCTCTACAGTTTCCAACAATTGATTTTATCCATTTAAAAAACGAACAATATGATATTGCTATCAAAGATTCTTCTATGAAATCTCCTGAAATTCAAGATATGATTGCCACATTACAATCTACGGCTTTTCAAGATGAAGTTGACTCTATGGGATTATATGATGTTACAGATATGGGAAAACGCCTCATGTAATCAAAATATCTTGATTACATGAGGCCTTTTCTTGTATTTTTCATTATAAAATAATTCTTAAGAATTGCACATTGAACAACTTGCACAATCTATGGGCGAACATCCCATGGTGTCAGATTCTATAGTGTGTATTATAAATTCAGTTGTTTTCATAGAAAATTCTCTTGCTTTATCTGATTGAATCGTTACAATATCTTTTTCAAAATCAAATTTAATATTCATTGGTTTTTTGACCATCTGATCATCATAGAGAGGGTGAACGCCTTCTTCTGGTTTTAGTATGAAAAATTCTGATGCATCCGTTTGCACTAGAATCTTATTATCCACTGTTGTAAACTCTGTTAATCTTCCTCTACTATCAAATCGTACAGAATTACTCTCTGCATGTATCCCAAGAGCATCTGGATTATATGCCATAAATCTACCTATTGGAGTATCAATTACAATCTGCGAACTCGGTTCTATCGATTCCAAACTCCCATCTTCATATAGTGAAAATCCCACTCCAGTCTCAATCTCCCCTGCAGGAGAATTTAAAACCACCTTTTCTCCCGGATATAAAGTAATACTTTTAATTTCTCCAGTTTGATAAAAACATATACTACTTAAATATGCCGTAAATTTACCAAATTCAAATTCAAAATTCAAGGGAATATTAAATTGTTTTTCATCTTCTTCAGACCAAAATCCAGAAATCTGTCCATTGGTTATAAACACTCTATGTAGCTCCCCTGTGGGATAAAAAACAACATGCTCAACTGGTAATACACCAATGGGTGTTTCTATTTCTTTTTGTTCTTCTAACATAACAGCCTTAACCAAACCATTTTTATGAAATTCAAGAGATGGTTTATTTTTTCTTCGAGGTGTTTCTGTGTAAGCAGGCACAAGTTCTCCCGCATATGTAACAACCATATTTTCACCCGCCAGTTTTACACTTTCCAATTCTCCAGTAGGATATGTATGAAAAGAACTTACCTCTCCTAAAATCCCATGTTCAATTTGAATATGTTTTTCATCAATTACCATATAATTCATCATAAATAATTACCTCCTAAAACACTGCTTGTGCGTAATCAAAGCCATAATTCCCTTGTTCGTATTTTCAGATTCAATTACAAATCTTTCATCTTTTTCCAACCAAGGTGGTATATGAATACAATTTAATTTCAGTTCCATAAATGGTGTTGATTCAAAAAACGGCAACAAAACTTTTTTTGTGGACAAATCAGGAAATATCTCTTGAGCCCTTATCATATCAAAAGTAAAAACCCCTGGTATTTCTGTTTCGACAGGTATTTTATCCACCTCTTTCCTATCTCTTGATTCCTTCTCCAATTCCTCTAAGTCAGAGAATATGCCATTTAGTGTATCCACTTCAAAATTTTCTATTTGAAAAACATAAAAACCTGCAGCATCAAATGTCGCATAGGGAATTCCTGTAATTTCCCCAAATGCAGCAACCTTACAATCTCCAATTATTTCAATTAAATTATTGACTTTTTCTCTTATCATTTGGGGATTTGAAGGTATTATTTTATCAAAATGTTTTTGTTTTATCATACAAAATTCTTCTTGTTTTTTTTCGTAGATTTCAAAATAAAGGCATTCATAAAAATTAGCCACCCTTGCTTTTTCATCTTTAAAAATCACTATTTTGCTCATACCACCCCCCCCTTTCTGTACTTTATTCAAATTCAATTACATTTCCATGAATTAATTTTGCTATAAATTCACCAACTTCATATTCTGCATCTTCATAATCCAGATCAAATTTCTCTGCTACAGATTTCACCATTTCTATCGTACTTATTCCCTTTCCCATTTTATCCCATAAAAATATACAAGTTTCATTTATGGATGGGAGTCCTAAAAGAGACCCATTATCACTATCTTTTTCATTAAAAATACAAAACTCTCCACCAAGTTCTCTTAAAATATATCCATCTAGCAATTTTATAGATTGTATTTTCATATAAATCTCCTCCTATGTATAAGGTTCTCTACAAGGAACAAGCATTTTTTCAAGTATTTTCATTGCACCTAATATTCCTTTTTTATCAATTCCCATATTATATTTTGATTCACATGCATGTACAAAATCATACATATTACAGTTTCCAGCTCTCTCTCCAATTCCAAATAATGTACAATCAATTAACTCCGCACCTTTATTAGCCATTTCCATTGAATTCGCTACTGCCATTCCAAAATCATTATGTTCATGCGCCTCAATAAGAAGTGAAGAATGACTTCGTATCTCACTAACTAATTTCCCTGCTCGAACAGGGGTAAATATTCCAACTGTATCCGCCAATCTAATAGTTTCTACATCCAATTTTTCTGCTAACATTGCAAGTTTTATCATAAATCCAACATCTGCTCTGGATGAATCTTCAAATCCAAGTGTTACTTTCACATGAAAATTATTGGCTATTTCCATACACTCTGTTAATTGTTTTTCAACCCAAGCCTTGTTTTTATTTAATTTCGAATAAATCTGTACATAACTTACCGGTACTGCTATATGAATAATATCCGGTTTTTGGCGACACGCCTCCATTACATCTTTTACATTCAATCTAGCCCACAGAGATATTTTAGCTTGTTTTTTTCGACTCATAATTTCAGTTAAATACTCACGTCCTTCTGTTTTCCGGTCATAAATACCTACCTCAATTTCATATATACCAATTTCATCAAGTAATAGGGCCAATTTGACTTTATCTTTAGGAAGGAATATTACTCCTGAACATTGTTCTCCATCCCGCAATGTTGTATCAACAATTTTAAGTATTCTTTTCATCTTGTTCATACCCTTCTATTATTTTTATGAAATCAGCATCTGTAACTGATTGCCCACTAACCCTACTTTTGGATTTAACTTCTTCCAATATCTCTTCAATATACAGCTTTGCAATGGACCCAGGTCTTAGATCATCCATTTTATAATAAACCGAAGTTTTCCCTGAATGTTTTCCTAATATAACCTCTCTGCGAAGTCCTACCAAATCAGGAGCATAAGGCTCATAATTTGTAGGTTTTTTTAAGATTCCATCAACATGTACCCCCGACTCCACATAAAAAATTTCACGTCCCAATACCGGTGTCATAGAAGAAATTTTTTTATTTAATACATCTTCCATCCAATTTCTAATCTCAGATAAATCCACAAAACTTTTATTAACCATATAACGCTCTAATACATGAAGACTTAAAATAATCTGTTCTGTGGAAGCTTTATTCCCAATCCCTAGTATAGATGAAACTACGGCATATCCTTTGTTCTGTAAAAATAGCACTCCAATAGCCGTTGCACATTTATAGGTATCTTCTGGACATAAAATTAATTGTTTAATATTGACTTTTTTATTTAATGCCGCCAAGCCCACTGTTACATCATTTAAAATTAAATTATCTAATCCCACAATTTTAATCAATGAGTTTTTATATTCTTCATTGACTCTAAAAGGTTCTTCCATATCATTTATATGATAAGTCGGGATCTCTTTCTCTGTATTTTTTTGCTTAGGTACAAAAAAACGCCAAATATTTTCATCTTGAGAAGGAAATTTATGAGTCATATAGGCAGAGGTATCTACTTCCATATAATATTGAAAATCTCTTGGAAGATCTTTTTTACATATTTCGTAGACCTTATTAGATATTTGCAAATCTTTTACGCCTATATAACCTATAAGTTCGATAAAGTTGTATATCTTTTCCCGGGTTAAATTATAGTCATCTAGTAAACTTAGAGTTGCATCTATAATTTTTATCATGATATACCTCCAATTTTTTTACAAAAGGTAAACGCTGCTTCACTTTTTAATAAATAAAGCTTTATTAAATCATTAAATCTTTTACGGGATTTCCTCCTTCAAAATGTTCATCAAAAATTCTCTCTACATCACCTTCTTGAACATTCCCATACCATACTCCTTCTGGATAAACCACAACAATTGGTCCTTTTTCACAAATCCCAAAACAACCTGTGTTATTCAAAACCACATCTCCTGACAAATCGCGATCTTCAATCTCCTGCATAAATTCTTGAATAAGATTGACACTACCTTTTTGAAAACAATATCCTTTTTGTTGCCCATTAATTCTACAACTTGTACAAATAAATACATGATACTTTGGTTGAATCATACAACCACCTCCTTTAAAATTTGTCAATAGATTCCATAATTGCAGTTTCTATTTTATTATAAGTAGAAATCGCCTTTATTCCTTTATCTTTAAGCCTTATTTTGGGAGATTCTCCAATTCTCATTGCAAATACACCATTACAATCATTTAAGGCCATTAAAAGTTTTGTAATTTTGTCATCTTTTTTTCCACAGTACTCATTTCCACTGCAATATTTTTCTACATTTCTCTTTTCCTTAAAACGAATTTCTCCATCAATATAATCAAATATATGGAATTCATCTGCATGTCCAAAATGTAAATCTATATTAATTCCACTTTTCGAAGCAGCAGCAAAACGAAGTTTTTTATCAGATTGTTTATTTTCGTCTTTATTTAAAAAACCTTTTAAATCTAAAGATACATCATTATCCAAAGTTCCAACTGCATCTGCCCTGCATTGTTTACAATGATACATTTGTTTCATGATTTTATTACATTCATCTCTTAACTCTTTGATTTCTACATTGCTAACCATTGGCAATTCTTCAAAAGCACTTCCTTCAACTGGAATCATTTGCATAATATTCGTAATAAAAACTCCCATATCCTTGCATTTTTCAACCACTTCAGGAATATGATGTTCATTAATTCCCTTTAAAGTAACAATATTTACTTTACAAATAATCCCATGTGCCAAAAGAATTTTCAAACCTGACATTTGATTGGATACCATAATAGCGCCTGCCGCTTCCCCTTCAAATGTAGACCCCATATAATTAATATATTTATAAATTTTACCACTTATTTTAGGATCAATTGCACTCATGGTCACAGTTACATGTGTTACTCCTAGTTCTACAAGTTCCTCTGCATAATGTGGCAACATCAAGCCATTTGTAGAAAGGCAAAATGTAACCTCTTTATCATATTCTCTAATTAATTGAAGCGTTTTCTTTACATCCGAATAATTTGCTGCTAATGAATCTCCTGGTCCTGCAATTCCCACAACCGTTAAATTAGGCATTTTTTCTTTCACTGTTTTATATCTTTCAAATGCCTCTTCTGGTGTCAAAATTGTGCTTGTCACGCCTGGACGACTTTCATTTGGACAATCAAACTTTCTAACACAATAATTACATTGCACATTACAAGATGGAGCAACCGGTAAATGAATTCTTGCATATTTATGACCTGCACAATTATAACAAGGATGTTCCATTGTTTTCCTAGCGATCTCATCAACTACTTCCAGGTCTTTTGCTGGTTCATTTTCTTTTTTCATATCAATTCCACTCCCTTTGTAATAGTCTTGGTATATTTTTTCTCTAAATGTGGTCTCTGTTACAGTTAATAAAGCATTGGTGATTTCATCTAAGAATGAAAGTGTTCCATCGTAACCGAGCATTTTAAGTCTCTGGCCCCCAATTCGATCATGAACAGGAAATGCCCTTCTTACTAATGGTATTTTTAAATCTTCTTCCACCCTTCTTCCATCAGAATTACCAATCATAATATTTGCATGAAATTTTATAGCCGCTTCTTCTATCTCTTTAAAATCAACATCATCCATAATTACATATTCTTCAACAAAATATCTTTTACCTAAATCTATTATGATATCTTCGACATAAGTTTTTAAATTTGAAAACACACTTCCTGTAGCAACTACAACTGGCATAATTCCATTTTCAGCACATACTTTTACAGTCGCTATTACAAATTCGGGTTCTCCAAATATTACAGCTCTCCCTGCTGAATTATATTTATGAGAATCAATCATTGCATCTAAAAATCTACTTCTCTCTTTTTGAATATTTTCAGGAATATCTCTTCCTGAAATCTTTGAAAGCAATTTATAAAACGCATCTGTAGAGACCAATCCCGTAGGAGATGTAATCTTCTTATAGGGTATTTTATATTTTTCTTCAAGTATTTTTGCCGGTGAACAAGTAGTCGTGTCATCTGATATTTCAATGGTTAATCTGGCCCCACCCATTTGTAATAATTCCTCCAAAGATGTCCCCCCTTGTGGAAGCCTGGAATATTTTTTTTCATGCCCTCCATCAAGATTATCTGATAAGTCAGGTAAAAAAATACCTTCTATCCCAAAAGTACTAAAAGCATTTTTAATAAAACGTATATCAGCTGGACTATGAGGTGGTAAAATCACATTCACTTTTTCGTTGGGTTCTTTATTTAATTCTAAAGTACTTACCATGGATTTTACTGCTGCCATATAGCCTTCATATTGTGTTCCTCCATATCCAGGAGATGCCACTGGTATAATTGTTAAGTCCTGATATTCTGGGTTTTCTTCATAAAAATGTTCTATAATTCCAGGTACATCCTCCCCTATTGTCTCTGCAAGACAGGTCGTCATTATTCCTATAATCTTAGGATTATATAGACTGATTAAATTACTCAAACCTTTTTTTAAATTAGATTCTCCACCATATACAGTCCCTTGTTCTGTAAGCGAGGAAGATGCAATATCTACAGGTTCATTGTAATGTGTTGCCATATGCCTTCTAATATACGTAGAACATCCTTGAGACCCGTGAAGTATTGTCATACACTCCTTTAATCCATAAAATGCGGTAGATGCCCCCATTGGCATACACATCTTACAAGGATTTGTATTTAAATTCACAAGTGATTTTACTGGTGTTTTCATAGGCGCTCCCCCTTTACAATATTCCATACAGGACTATTTATGCTTTCATTAATTTCCTTTGTAAAATTAATGATTCCTTCAAAACCAGCAAGTGCATGTTTTCTTTCATGATTATGATCACAAAATGCGATACCTAACTTATATGCCAAAGGTCTTTCTTTCACGCCTCCTACCAATATGTCAGCACCTTTTTCTTTTGTAAAAGCTTCTAATTCAGCCGGATTTGCATCATCCAAAATAATAGTATCTTCGTCAACAAGACTTTCAATCATCTCATAATCATCTTTTTTACCTGTTTGAGTTCCTACAACAACTGTTTTCATTCCCATAAAAGAAAATTGTCTAATTAAAGATATTGCTTTAAATCCACCACCCACATAAATTGCTGCTTTTTTCCCTACAAGATTTCCACGGTACTTATCCAAAAATCCTTTTAATTTATCTGTTTCTTCCTTACAAAATGCTATGGCTTTCTCTCTTGCCACATCATCATTCATTGCTTCTGCAATACGAATCAAAGAATTCGTTGTATCTTCTATTCCAAAAAAGCTTACTTTAATAAACGGAATTCCAAATTCTTCTTCCATTTTATTAGCCAAATATGTACTTGATCCAGCACATTGCACAATATTCAATAAAGCGTTCGGAGACTTAATCATTTCCTTATAACTAGAATCCCCAGTAAAGGAAGAAACCACGGGAATTCCTATTTTAACCAGATAATTTTTAATAATCCACATTTCTCCAGCTAAATTATAGTCACCAAGTATATTAACCCCCTTTGTTTTATTTTCACTTTTAAATGGTCTAGTGATTTCCATAATAGCATCACAAGCCATTCGATATCCTGTTGATTTATTCCCAGAAAACCCCGGTGCTTTTACTGAAATAACAGGCAATGAATATTGTTCTGTCATTCGCCTACAAATAGAATCTACATCATCCCCTATTACACCTACGATACATGTTGAGTATATAAAAATCAGTTTTGGTTGCTGTACCTTCATCAATTCATGTATAGCATTCTCTAATTTTTCGGCTCCACCAAATATAATGTCAGTCTCTCTTAAATCCGTGCAAAAACTGTTGCGATAAATATCTTCACCACTTGTCAAACTACCACGTATATCCCAGGTATAGCTTGAACATCCAATTGGTCCATGTATAATATGATATGCATCTGTTATTGGATTTAATACAACTCTAGCGCCACAATATACACATGCACGTTGACTTACTGACCCAGAAACTGAATTTGTATCACACTGCATGCCGTCCCCTGAACAGACCCCTAACTGTTTCGTTAGAATGGACTTTTCTCTTTCTCCTAATACATTTGTACGTTGAAATTCAGCCATTGAGAACGCTCCTTTCTGCACTTGAATTACCATGTGTCAAAAACTTTAAATATATATCAGTAGCCGAAAAGAAAATTCTTTTCGGCTAAAAGACATATATTTCACTTTGTCAAAATATTAATTTTATTACATTACAAGTTCAAAATCTTCATCTTTTGCATCTGTATCAACTTTATCCATCAATGCATCTACAATTTTTTCAACATATCTAATTGCACCCGCATAGCCCACTGAAGACTGAATTGTATTTCCATATCTATCAAGAACAGGAAATCCCATTCTTACAATTGGTATATTCTCTGCTTTTGCAATCTGTTTTCCATAGGAACTTCCAATCAATATATCAACTGATTCATTTTTAATTAATTGATGAAGATAGAAAAGATCAACATCTGATTTTATTATTGATTTGGAAACATCAAGTCCATTATCTTCAAACAATTGTTGTATTTGTTTTACAAATTCATTTTTTGGTGTTCCTGTAATTATATATTTTGGTACAATGCCCATTTCAATACAAAGTGCTGTAAAACTATATACGATATCAGGGTCTCCATAAATTGCCGCTGTCTTTTCGTATGTATATGCATGCGTGTCAAGCATAAGATCTACAAGGCGTCCTCTTTCACTTTCAAGTACTGGTGGAACTTCCTTTGATGAAACTTCTCTAAGTGCCATAATATATTTATCTGTTAATTGCACTCCAATTGGCATTGGAATCAGAGAAAATGGTACTTTATTTTGTTTGTCAAGATAATCTGCTGGTTCATAACTCGCAATTTGTCCCATCGCTATTGTCTTCTTTGCGGAACCAAGCGCTTTAATATCAGCTACAGGAGTCCCCTTTCCTTTAGGGAAATATTTATATTTTCCTGTCATAGGTGTATCTAATATTCCTTCATGATCTGGGAAGAACATATATTCAACACCCATAAGGTCTGCAATTCTTTTTAATTCTCTATCATCTCCTGGATTAACCCACCCTGGAAAAATAGCCACTTTATTGGTTTTCTCTATATTCTTTTCAGTTAAATATTTCATAAATCCAACTAACATATTTGAAAATCCTTGAATATGGGATCCTTCATATGATGGTGTACTTGCATGAATCACTAATTTATCTTCAGGTAATTCGAGATCCATAATATAATTTCCAACATCATCACCAATTGTTTCCGATAAGCAAGTTGTATGAACTGCAATTATTTCCGGATTATATATATCAAAAATATTTTTCACTGAAGTATTCAAGTTACTTCTTCCTCCAAATACAGATGCTCCCTCTGTAAATGAACTCGAAGTTGCCATGGCAGGTTCTTTAAAATGTCGAGAAAGTACTGTTCTATGGTAAGAACAACACCCCTGTGATCCATGACTATGTGGCATACAGTTTTCTACTCCCAGTGCTGCAAACATTGCTCCAACTGGTTCACATGTTTTACATGGATTGATGGTAATATGTCTTTTTTCAATTATTTCTTTTGGTGTTAATTCTAGCATTAGTTTCCACCTCCGATTCTTCCACCAAGAAGTGGTGCTGTTTTCCAAGGTGGAGTAATAAGTGACCAAGCATTTGTGTAAATACTCATAGTTACATCACGAGCAAATATAACTGCTCCATTAAATCCAGCATATGGTCCTGAATAGTCATATGAATGAATCTGTCTAGATACAACGCCTTGTTTTTGTATTGAATATTTATCTTTAATTCCCGAGAAGAAAATATCAGGTTTCATATTTTTAATAAGTTCATCTGTTTCAAACATATTATAATCATCTATAATAACATTTCCTTTGTTCATATCAGGAATCATTCCATTATAATTATCTAAATCAACTCCGCTTGCTTTTAACATTTCAAGTTCTTCATCGCTATAACGTTTTCTAAACAGTTCTTCATCAGGTGTTACTGTAATTTCTTCAATACTTTTACTATCTGCATCCATTTTTATGCTAGGTATAATATCACGCCCCTCATAATCATCTCTATGTGCAAATTCATAACCAGCAATAATGGTTTCAATTCCTAAGTCCTTGAGTAATGCTTGATAATGATGAGCACGAGATCCCCCTGCTAAGACGCCAGCAGTTTTTCCTTTCAGCATTGATTTATAATATTCCATATCATCCGTTATTACTTCCAACTCTTCTGCAATAACTTCTTCTGTTCTTGCTATTAAATCAGGGTCTTTGAAATATTTCGCCATCATTCTAAGAGACTTGCATGTAGCTCCTACACCAATAAAATTAACTTTTATCCAATCTGTGCCATATTTTGTCTTCATCATTTCCGCTACATAATTAATAGATCTATGACACATAACTAAATTTAAATCTGCAAGGTGGGCATTTTGCATTGTTTCAAAACTACCATCTCCTGTAAAAACTGAAACAACTTCATATCCTATTTTTTTAAGAATTCTTTCCTCTTCCCATCCATCTCCACCAATATTATATTCTCCTAAAATATTAACTGAAAATTTACCAACAGGTTTTTTATCACCAATTCCAATAACCTGCCTCATAAGACCATTGTTAGCAATATGATGTCCTGAGGACTGGGAAACTCCTTTATAACCTTCACATGAAAATCCTATTGCAGTAATCCCATATTTTTCTTCTACTCTTCTTGCCACTGCCTGCACATCGTCTCCAATAAGTCCAATCGGGCATGTTGAGCAAATAAAAATACATTTTGGATGAAACATTTCCATAATTTCATCAATGCCTTTTTCAAGTTTTTTCTCTCCACCAAATACAATATCTGTTGATCTCATATCTGTACAAAATGAATACGGAATAAAGTTTTGCTTTCCTTCTTCAATTTTTGCTTTGTTTCTTCTTGTTCCCCAGCTATAAAAAGCACACCCTATAGGGCCATGTGTAATGGTCACTACATCTTTCATAGGTCCTACCACAACGCCTTTTGTTCCTGCATAACAACAACCTCTTGCTGTAGCGATTCCTGGGATTGCTCTGGTATTGGCTCCAATTGTGTCTGGCACCTCTCCAAATTCTAATTCTGTTATATGACTTTTTCTATTTTTAAATGTCCTGGAGGAATATTTTTCCAGAAGATCCTCTTTTTGGTTCATCTACTGCACCTCCTTAATAAACTTCGTCTGTGAAAGCGCCATCTCTTACTCTGTAGGATTCAATAATTGGTAGAATAAAGATCTTGCCATCACCTGGACGTCCTGTTTGATTAGTTTCTGTAAATACTTCCACTGCATCTTGTACTTTATCGTCTTCAACAATTAACGTAAAAACACGTTTTGGAATTAATCTAACTGCTTCTGTAAGCGCTTCTCCACTCGCATCCATAGGAACTTCTCCTGACGACATTACAAGCTTTAACAATTCTGAATCAATACTCTTTTTCCCTCTACCAAGGCATTTTCTACAACTAAAAGCTGGAAATCCCGCCTCTGCTAGCGCGGTCTTTGTTACATTTACCTTGTTGGGACGGATAAAAGCCATTATCTCTTTCATACAATTTACCGCCTTTCTTTAGAGTCCTATTTTTCCTGTACTAACTGTATAAGCCTCTTCAACTGGTGATACAAATATACGACCATCACCAAAGTTACCCTCACCTGTTTTTGCTGTACGTAATATAATTTTTACAATGGTATCTTTATCTTCTTCACTACACACCACCAAAAGCATTTCTTTTGGAATTTCATCATAGCAGTAGTCATCTACCATAATACCTTTTTGTCTTCCACGTCCAAATACATCCATTTTAGTTACTGCTGGAAATCCAGCCTCTGCAAGTTCTGCCATTATAAATCCTGCTTTTTCAGGTCTAACGATAGCTCTTATCATTAACATATGTATTATCCTCCTTAATCCATTATTCCATATTCCATAAGAATCTCTTCAAGTTCATCTATTGTCATTGGTGTAGGCACTACAAAAAGTTGATTTTCTTCTATTTTTTTTGCAAGCGTACGATATTCTTCTGCCTGTATTTCTTCTGGGCTATAATCAATAACTGTTTTTTTATGAATTTCTGCTCTCTGAACTGAATTATCACGAGGTACAAAATGAATCATTTGTGTTCCTAATTTTTTCGCAACCGCTTCAACAAGCTCTCCTTCACGATCAACATTACGTGAATTACAGATAAGACCTCCGAGACGAACAGTTCCAGTTTTTCCATATTTAGCAATACCTTTTGCAATATTATTGGCAGCATAAAGTGCCATCATTTCTCCTGAACATACAATATAAATTTCCTGTGCCTTTCCTTCTCGGATAGGCATTGCAAAACCACCACATACTACGTCTCCAAGTACATCATAAAACACATAATCAAGATCCGGTGTATATGCTCCAAGTTGCTCAAGAAGATTAATGGATGTAATAATTCCTCGTCCAGCGCATCCAACACCTGGTTCAGGTCCGCCTGATTCAACTCCTCTAATTCCTCCAAACCCTGTTTTTAAAACTGCATCAAGTTCAATATCATCACCCTCATCTCTTAATGTATCAAGTACTGTCTTCTGTGCTAACCCTCCAAGTACGAGTCTCGTTGAATCTGCTTTTGGATCACATCCAACAATCATGATTTTTTTTCCGAGATCAGCAAGTCCTGCTGTAAGATTCTGTGTTGTAGTGGATTTTCCAATACCGCCTTTTCCATAAATTGCTACCTGTCTCATAATCATTCCTCCATTTCTTAAATAGAAAGGCTTTTTGAACCTATATACATTAGGATCAAAAAGCCACTTCTTCGTGAGTTGCTATTCATTTTTTACTTGGTTACTTTTATCTGTTAACTGATAAATTTATAATACTTAATTTATAACTTCCTAACAATACATCTATTTGTACAATTATTATAACTACAAAACACAATTTTTGTGACAATTGTGGTATTAATCACCATTTATACTGAATATTGTATATAAAACCCCATTAAAAATCCACTTTTATACATCAAAATCTGTATTTTAAAACAAAAAAATACTTAAATAACAAAAAAAGGAAAACCAAAACGATTTTCCCCATTGAATACCATATATTCTTTTATTTAAAATATATCTTCCTCTGTACCTAATTAATTTTATTTCCTATACTTAATTGATCCTTTATCTCTAATAAATTCACCTCTGCTTAAATTATCATCCACTCGATAAATAGAAGTATCAATTTGTACTATAACTCCTTCATACACTTTATCTAAAACATTTATTTTATTTCCTTTAACTGTTGATAGCAGTTCCAGCAATTCATGTCTTATAGCTATTTGTTCCTCTGTTTCTGATTTCTTAATCTCATAAGCCTGTCTTATTTTCGCAAACATTTCTTCATCTATCATATAATTTTTTGAAACATTTGATGTAAATTTTTTTATAGCGTTCTCAAATATATCTGTTTCAGATCTAAGTTTTTCAATTTTTTTATTTAATTTATCATATTTCTCTATATATTTTTCAGTAAATCCAATTTTTATACTGGTTGAAATAAATGCTTCATTTCCAATATATTTGGCTTCAATATTATATAA
>JBFHFI010000021.1:0-19114 GCA_041583675.1 Butyrivibrio sp.
ATTATAGAGTTAAATATGATCCTCTTATTTCAGAACAATTTGGTGCTATGGTTATTAAATGTAAACCAGAGAGTATTTTTGTTGCGTTTAGGGGAACGGACGATACGTTGTCAGGGTGGGAAGAAGATTTTAAACTTTCTTATATGAGTCCTGTGGCTTCTCAAATTGAAGCGGAAACTTATTTAAAAAAAGTGCTGGAGAAAACCCAAGGGGATGTTTATATTGGTGGACATTCGAAGGGCGGAAATTTATCTATATATTCAGCAATTAAACAAGAAGCGGAATTACAGGATAGAATTAAAAAGATATATAATTATGACGGACCTGGATTTATGAAAGATGTAGTAGAACTTCCTGGATACCAAAGTATATCTCATAAAATATTTTCTTTTATGCCACAAGAATCTATTGTGGGGATGATATTATATCGAGAAGAAGATTATCGAATTATACAAAGCGATGAAAAAGGTCTTATGCAACATACAGCAAGTTCTTGGGTGGTTTCAAAAAATGATTTTATTTATTTGGAAAATATGAAACATAAAAGTCGAATGTTTAATCATATAAATCATGCTTGGGTTGAAGAAATCTCATATGAACAAAGAGAATTATTTATAAAAATTATTTTTGAGATTTTACGTTCGGGGGAATATGATACAGTTACTGGACTTGCATCAGATGTTCCCAAAGCTATGAATACGATTATAAAAACATATAAGGAATTAGATAAAACAACCAAAAAAAGAGTAAAAGATGTGATAGGTCAAATTTTATTTTTAAGCACCAAATCTATTACGGAGAATCGTAAAAAATAACGAAATATTAGTAAAAAAATGGGCATTATGTCTAATAGACTGAAAACTAGTAATATGTTAGTATAAACGTAGGTTGTAAAAGAAAGATAAGGCAGGATTGACATGAATTATTTGTATAATGAGTATGACATTGTTACCGGACTACCTTTGTATGATAGTTTTATATGTGAAGCAAAAAAAGTACTGGGGGATAGTTATAAAAGTGATGATTATGTTCTTGTCTCAACAGACATTAGTAACTTTAAATACATTAATCGTATTTATGGATATGACAAGGCAAATGAATTATTAAAAAATTTAATAACGATAATGAAACAAGAGCAAAAGGGATTGGTGGCTTCTTGTAGAACCCATTCAGATCATGTGATTAGTTTGATTCATTATAAAGGGAATAAAGCTTTGTTCGCTGCAGAAGTAGAAGAGTATAGTCGAGAATTTGTAAGACAGAACGCGAAGAAGTATTCTTCTGTTACGTTACATTTAAATAATGGATTGTATTATTTGATAGATCCGGATGAAGATTTGATTTATAGTATAGATAAGGCAAATGTGGCAAGAAGGGCTGCAAAGGGGAACTATTGTGTTACAAGTGTTTTGTTTGCAGATGATATGATGGGAAAAAAAGAATCGGATGCGCAGATTATAGCCATGTTTGATACTTCGTTACGTGCCAATCGAGTGAGGGTGTTTTTTCAACCTAAGATAGATATTGCGACACATGAAATTAAAGGGGCAGAAGCCTTAAGCCGAATGTTTAATAACGAAGGAGAAATAGTACAGCCGGATGTATTTATACCTGTATTAGAAAATAGTGGTAAAATTGTAGAGCTGGATTGGTATGTCATGAAAACAGTTTTTTCTTTTATTAAAGAATGGATAAGTGAAGGGCGTAGGGTAGTGCCTGTTTCTATTAATTTATCTCGAATGCATTTTTATGAAGGTCAAGTTGCAGATAGAATATATAATGAATTTTTAAAGTATCAGATACCAATAGAGTATATTGAATTAGAATTAACAGAATCTTTGTTTTTTGCAGAATCTAAGATTATAATGTCAGAAGTTGCAAAATTACGTCAGTATGGTTTCCGTGTTAGTATGGATGATTTTGGAGTGGGATATAGTAACTTAAATTCTTTAGGACAACTTCCGGTTGATATTATAAAATTTGATAAAGGGTTTATTCAAAGCAGTTCCATGAGTGAAGCAAGTAATCAAATATTATTAAGCCTTATTAAAGTTTTTAGAAAAATCAACTTTGAGGTGATTTGTGAAGGTGTTGAAACGATAGAAGATGAAAAAAGGGTATTTGATTGTGGGTGCGATATAGTTCAAGGATATCTATATGATAAGCCTTTGGAAGTGTCAATATTTAAAGAAAAATACATTAAATAAAATATAGACTTTACTATATGGTAATTATACTATGTAGTAAAGTTTTTTTATGAAAGTGTGAAAAATTCATCAATAATTAGTCCTACAAGGTATATTTATACACAAAAATAGGAAGAAATATTCATAGTAATTAAAAAGATGAGTATGCTAGAATAAAATATAATAGCAAAGGTTATGTGATTATTTAGATATAGGCCAAAGGAGGATTCAAGGATGAATCTTAAAAATACAGTAATTGACAATTTTACAGGTTTGCCATATGCGGATTATTTTAAGAAGCAAGCAAAGATGTTAATTCATACAAGCATACAGAATCCTGTAATATTTTCATTTGATATTAGTAATTTTAAATATTTTAATCAGATGTATGGGTTTGGTCAAGGGGATAAGTTAATAGAAAAATGTGTTTATCGTTATTGTCATACCAATATAGATTGTATTTTAGCATGTAGAATATATGTAGATCATATTATTATGTTAGTAGAGATGGGAAATATGGATGATGACTCGTTAAAAGATAAATATGACGCATTTAATAAAAAGTTTAATAAAGAAATAAATCAAGAATTTCCATTAGCAAGAATTAGAATTTATATGGGTGCTTTTATTATTGATAATATAGAAGAAGAAATTTCTTCTATGATTGATAAGGCACAATATGCGAGAAGAAGTATTAAGGTTAAATATTCGGAGACTATGGCATTGTATTCTGAAGATATGCAGATTCAATCACAAGCAGAGGCTGGGGTTATACCTATGTTTTTTTCTGCCTTTGAAAATGCTAGAATACTTGTATATATACAGCCTAAATTTTCAATTGATAAACATGAATTAATTGGAGGAGAAGCTTTATCAAGAATATTAGATGCTGAGGGGAATGTAATTCCACCAAAGATATATATTAAAACACTGGAAAAATCAGG
Source organism: Butyrivibrio sp. (assembly GCA_041583675.1). GTDB lineage: Bacteria > Bacillota > Clostridia > Lachnospirales > Lachnospiraceae > Eshraghiella. The sequence continues at coordinate 3,131 of JBFHFI010000021.1, forward strand.
GTTGATTTCTAGATTGGATAATTATGTGATTATGCAGGTGATTGAACTTCAAAAAAAATGGATGGAATCAGGTGGAAAATTAACGGTTATTTCCATTAATTTATCAGCAATGGATTTTTGGGAAGTGGGTTTTATTGATAAAATAGACCAAGCGATTGTGAAATCAGGGGTGCCAACAGAATATTTTGAATTTGAGTTAACAGAAACTATTTTTTGCGAAAATGTATTGGAAATAATCAAGCAGATTTTATTTCTTAAAAATAGAGGTTATAAAATTAGCATGGATGATTTTGGGTCAGGATATAACTCCCTGTATATGTTAGGGTCGGTGCCTGTAGATACCATTAAATTTGATCGTGGATTTATATTAAACAGTCTTAATACAGTAATGGGACGTATTGTTATGAAAAATTTAATTTCGACTTTTAAAGATATTAATTTTAATGTAATATGTGAAGGAATAGAGAGTATAGAAGAAGAGGAAATTGTATTCGAATGTGGTTGTAATGCCGTTCAAGGTTTTTTGCATGATCAACCGATTCCTAGTGAAGAATTCGCTATGAAGTATTTAAAAAAAATATAAAATTTTGAGAGGATATAAACTAGGAGGTTTAATAAGAAGATGGAAATATTAGATTTTGTATTAGAAAAGTGTAGATCTGGCATAAGTAAAGATGAAGTTGAAAAAGAAATGGGAACAGACGGAGTTGTAAATGAAACAAAAGATATAAGATATAAATCTCAAAATGCAATTGAATTAAGATACGATAAAAAGTATATGGAGTTAGAGGGGAGCCTATGGTTTATTTTTATAAATGATATTATGAAAAAGGCTTCATGGTATTACATTGGAAGAACAAGTGAAGATGTAATGGATAAGATTGCGGAAATGTCTGAAATAATAGTAACAGAAATGGGAGAACCCATGGAAAAAGTATTGGATGAATCCATTGGGGGAGAATATAAATGGAAATTGGAAAATGGAGATATATGCTCTTTTGAATGCGATATTATTGATGGTTGGATTCACTTACTGATAACAGTAAGTGAATTGTAAATTAATAATTAGTAAGGTTAGGACATATTTGCTTGGCCAATGATTTTAATCCGGCAACAGTAAAAGGATAGGATTCATTTACAAGCATATATTTTTCATCCGGTTCTGTTAAAATAGCATGTGTTGAGGCTAATTCATCAGTATAATCATCAAGAAAGTATGTAGTTACGGAAGAACGATTTGAAGTAAAGTGAGTTACTAAAAATTTCATGCCGTAGTCTGAAATATAAGTGCCACTGGAATCTTTTGTAATAGAGACCTGAGCCATACCTCCAAGCATGGAAAAATTATAGTATTGTATAGAAATAAAATTTCCGAGGGAATAATAGATTAAAGTGGAATGTCCTGTTGAACTTACAATGGTTTGAACGGGTTCCACTACGTGAGGGTGAGTTCCAATAATTAAATCAACATCTTGTTCAGCAAAAAAAGATGCCCATTCGGATTGCTCTTCGCTAATTCCCATATTATATTCTGTTCCCCAATGGGGAAATACAATTACAAAGTCTGCTAGTTCTTTGGCAGAAGCAATATCTGAAATTATTTTTTCTTTGGTACTATCGTTCATTAAATCTACAATATAATCCATATCATCGGGAGCCTGGAAACCATTAAGTCCGTAAGTGTAATTTAATAAGGCGATATTGATACCGTCTATATTTTTTATGGTAATATTGGAAGCTTCTGAGTTTGATGAGTGAATTCCTAGATAGGTCATATCTGGATGATTCGTTTCCCAATAATTAATACAATTTAAAAGACCAGAAGCATGTTGATCCAAAGAATGGTTGGTGGCGCATAGAACTACGTCAAAACCTGCATTGTATTCAGAATCTCCAAATTCTGTTCGTACATTAAAGGTTGGGTATCCAATATTTCCTAATTCATTGCCTGCCATAATAACTTCATTATTTGCAATGGCAATATCAGCAGAAGAGATGGATTCAATGGTATTGGCAAAGATATAATCATAGTTATAAGATCCATCAGATTGCAAGGCAGGGGAACTTGCACTTGCATGCATAAGCATATCTCCTACAGAAATTAGATTAATAGTAGTTGGCTCGATAGTTGCAGTGGTTGTTTCAACAGGTGTGGTAGATTCTGAAGGGGCTTCAGAAGAGATAACGCTGTCATCTGTAGAAATTGATAGGGTATTAGATTCCTTGTTGCAACAAGTTATAATAGTTGAAAGCATAAGTGAAAGTCCTAAAATGCAATATAGTTTTAATTTATTCATTATATTTTCCTTTGTATTTATGATGATGTAAATTATACAGTTAAAATTATTAAAAAGCAATATAGGTGATGGTACGAAGAAGTTTTGTTTTTAAGTAGCAGAGACCGATTTATATGGGGAAATAAATTACATAGGGATGACTATTTAGACTTATAGTATATAGAAGTGAATTAATACAATTTATAAAGAATAGAATTATTGACAAAAGAAATAGCGACTGATAACATATTGTATATGTTGTTTATATTTTAAAGAAAATAGGAGGTATCGATAATGGGTCGATATACAAAAGAAGATATTTTGAACTTTGTGGAGTCAGAAGATGTTGAATTTATAAGGCTTCAATTTACTGATATTTTAGGAATATTAAAAAATGTAGCCATTCCAAAAGATCAGATTGAAAAAGCTTTAAATAATCAAATGATGTTTGATGGATCATCTATTGATGGATTTGCTCGTATAGAAGAATCAGATATGTATCTTTATCCGGATTTAGATAGTTTTGCCATATTTCCATGGAGACCACAGACAGGTAAAGTTGCAAGACTCATTTGTGATGTTTATAAATATGACGGAACGCCATTTGAAGGCGACCCTAGATATATATTAAAAAAAGCAGTTGCTGAGGCGGCTGAAATGGGATATACATTTAATGTTGGACCAGAATGCGAATTTTTTCTGTTTAATGTAGATGAAAATGGAGACCCAACAACTGAGTCAGGAGATAAGGCGGGATATTTTGATTTGGGACCAAATGACTTAGGAGAAAATGCAAGAAGAGATATGGTGTTAACACTGGAAGATATGGGATTTGAAATAGAAGCTTCTCATCACGAAGTGGCTCCTGCTCAGCACGAAATAGATTTTAAGTATGGGGAGGCAGTAAAAACAGCAGATGCAATTATGACTTTTAAATTAGCGGTTAAAACAATTGCTCAGCGTCATGGGCTACATGCTACATTTATGCCAAAACCAAAGGCAACTGAATGTGGCTCAGGAATGCATATTAATATGTCTTTGGAAAAAGACGGAAAAAATATTTTTGATGACCCAAATGGTATAGATGGATTAAGCGAAGAGGCATATCAATTTATAGCAGGTATTATGGAACATATCAAAGGATTTACAGCGATTACAAATCCATTGGTGAATTCTTATAAAAGATTGGTTCCAGGATTTGAAGCACCTGTTTATGTGGCGTGGTCAGCTCAGAATAGAAGTCCATTGATACGTATTCCAGCAACAAGAGGAAATAGTGCTAGAGTAGAATTACGTAGTCCAGATTCTTCATCCAATCCTTATTTGGCATTGGCTATGTGTTTGTCAGCAGGACTTGATGGTATTCGTAATAAAAGACAGGTACCTAAGAGTGTTGAGGGTAATATATATAAAATGGATAGTAAAGAGTTGAAGGAGCTAGGTGTAGAAAGTTTACCAGAGACATTATATGAAGCAGTAAAAGAAATGGAAAAAGACGAATATATTATCAATGCAATGGGAAAAGAAGCAGCGGCGAAATATATAGAAACCAAATCACAAGAATGGCGAGATTATAAAGTTACAATTAACGACTGGGAGATTAAAGAATATTTGTACAAATTTTAGAGCCTATTGGAGGCAGCATAAATGGAAAACGTAGTAATTGTATTTCCCAAAATAGATGATGGAAAGAAAATAAAAAGTATTCTTATGCGTAATGGTATAGAAGTGAATGCTGTTTGTACAAGTGGAGCACAAGCGCTAGAACATGCAAACACCTTAAATGGTGGATTGGTGATTTGTAGTTATCGCTTTACGGATATGTATTATACACATTTAAATGAGCATTTACCAAAAGAGTTTGAAATGTTGTTAATTGCATCTCAGGCACATTGGCTTGACGATGTACCTAATAATCAAGTTATGAAAATTGGTATGCCATTAAAAGTATTTGATTTGATTAATACCATTCATATGATGTTTGAAGCACAAGCTAGAAAACGTCGTAAAGCTAGAATGATGCCAAAAGTAAGATCAGATGAAGAGAAAAAGTTATTAAGAGAAGCCAAGGGGATTTTGATGGAACGTAATAACATGACAGAAGATGAGGCGCATAAGTATATTCAAAAAACCAGTATGGATAGTGGGAATAGTTTGATTGAAACAGCACAGATGGTAATTTGTTTATATCATGGTTAAAGAATCAGATAGTGAAAAACATTTTAATAGTATAATAGTATTTATATAGAAAAAGGAGCAAATTATGTTTAAAATTAATGATAATTATTTAAAGTTACCAGGAAGCTATTTATTTTCAACAGTAGGAAAAAAAGAAAGAGAATATAGAGCTGCAAATCCGGATAAAAATGTAATTAAACTTAGTATTGGAGATGTGACACAACCAATCGCACCTTCTATTATTGAAGCAATGAACAAAGCTGTTGAAGAAATGGCACACGCAGATACATTTAAAGGATATGCACCAGATTTAGGATATGAATTTTTGAGATCCGCAATTGTAATGGGAGATTTTCAATCCAGAGGAATGGATATTACAATTGATGAGATTTTTGTATCGGATGGAGCAAAGTGTGACTCAGGAAATATTCAGGAAATATTTGGATTAAACAATAAGATTGCTGTTGGAGATCCGGTATATCCAGTGTATGTGGATTCTAATGTAATGGCTGGAAGAACAGGAACATATGATGTGGTTACTGAAAAATGGAGTGATGTTATTTATATGCCATGTTTAGAAGAAAATGGATTTGCACCACAAATACCAGAGGAAATTCCTGATATTATTTATCTTTGTTTTCCTAATAATCCAACAGGAGCAACAATTAATAAAGCAGAACTTCAAAAATGGGTGGATTTTGCCAATGAAAATCATGCTTTAATTATATATGATGCAGCTTATGAAGCATATATTTCAGAAGAAGATGTACCTCATTCTATTTATGAATGTGACGGAGCGAAAACTTGTGCAATAGAGTTACGAAGCTTTTCAAAGAATGCAGGTTTTACAGGAGTTAGATTAGGATATGCAGTTGTACCAAAAGATTTGAAAGCAGGAGATGTATCAGTTAATTCATTATGGGCAAGAAGACATGGTACAAAATATAATGGAGCTCCTTATATTATCCAAAGAGCTGGAGAAGCTGTATATTCAGAACAAGGACAAAAAGAAATAAAAACGCAAATTGCTTATTATATGGAAAATGCAAAAATTATTAAACAGGGATTGTTGGATGCGGGATATTCTGTTTCAGGCGGAATAAATGCACCATATATATGGTTGAAAACGCCGAATAATATGTCATCTTGGGATTTCTTTGATGAATTATTAGAAAAGGCATCTGTGATTGGAACACCGGGAGCTGGATTTGGTCCTAGTGGAGAAGGGTATTTCCGATTGACTGCATTTGGAACACATGAGAATACATTGGAAGCAATTGAGAGAATAAAAAAATTATAAGAATAAAGTTTTAAAAAGAATGGAATACTTGCATAAATGAATTCAATATGTTAATATTCCCTATATATAAAACAAGAAAAGCTAGGATTGAGACTCATATTTATGAAGCCCAACAGGAAGAAAATGTCACCGACTGAGAGCATTTTCAGGTGAAGAAGAATAAGGGAACACTCAGGAGCTGACAGGTTGAACAATAAGTAGGTCTGGACGTTTCACGCGTTAAGTGATAATGAGATGGAGGTTTAAGCCTCAATGCGGGTGGTACCGCGGGTAATGTATATATACCCGTCCCGGAATAGTAATATTCCGAGACGGGTTTTTTGGTGTGCCAGGCAGGGCACTAATCTAGCATTCACGTTCTTAAAAAATGGTGGAGAATGGAAAGTAAAGCCTACGAATGAGAAGAAAGAGAAGTTATATCAAGAATTGTGTGAGTATCTCAAAAGAGGAAAAGCAATAGCAAGACCCCTAGCAGTTATTGTAAAAAGAGTAAATCAAATCGTTATGGATTGGATAAATTACTTTAGAGTTGGAATAAAAATTGTAGAGTTGTATACGAGACCTGTACATACGGTTCAATAAGAGGGAAATAACTCTTAGCAATTATTTCTCTACTCTATTGATTGAAACGGCGAGGAGATATATGGAGAAGCAGAAATATTCAAAAGAATCCTATTGGGAAATTTTTATTTGGTTGATTCTAGTTATAATAATAGGAGCAAACTTACCCAAAGCAATTATATATATATGGTATTTTGCGGATACAACATTGATTGTAAAAATGATGACAGAATATATTCAATTATCAATCGTGATTCTTTTTCTTGTGATTTTTTATAATCAAAAGATTTATTGGTTGAATGGAATAGAGTATTCCAAAGCGCAATCTATGAGTGAGAGAGAAAGAAAAATGTATGTATTGCAATATTTAAATATTTTTCTTGTAGCATTAGCTATCCTTACTGTATATAATATAGGTGGAATATTATTAGAAAGTGGAATGATATTAGATTTATGTGTTGCAATTTTTAATTTTGGAGTTGCGGTAATTTTAATAAAGTATAAGAAGAAAGGAAATAAATAAAATGGCAAATGTAATATCAGATGAAACAATGGAATATGTAGGGATTTTAGCAAAACTTGAATTGTCAGAAGATGAAAAAGAAAATGCAAAAAAAGATATGACTAGAATGTTGGACTATATTGACCTGTTAAATGAACTTGATACCTCAGGAGTAGAACCTGTAACAAATGTTTTCCCTGTATATAATGTATTTAGAGAAGATATAGTGTTAAATGGTGATGATAGAGATCAGATGTTATCTAATGCACCAGAGCAAAAAGAAGGCGCATTTGTAGTGCCAAAAACCATAGGATAGAGGTGTGAAAATGGACATTTGTAAATTAACAGCAGTTGAAATAGGAAAAAAAATCAAATCAAAAGAAATTTCTGTAGTGGAAGCTACAAAAGCGATGATAGCGCATATAAAAGAAATGGATAAAGAATTAAATAGCTATGTATTAGTAGATGAAGAAAATGCAATTAAAAGAGCAGAAATTGTGCAAAAACAAATAGACCAAGGAGACTTAAAAGGACCTCTTGCAGGGGTTCCTGTTGCAATAAAAGATAACATGTGTGTAACAGGTATGATGACAACTTGTGCATCCAATATTCTAAGAGAATTCAAACCAACATATACAGCAGAGGCAGTTGTTAATCTTGAAAAAGCAGGGGCTGTTATTTTGGGAAAAACCAATATGGATGAATTTGCAATGGGAAGTACTACGGAAACTTCATGTTTTGGACCAACGAAAAATCCTCACAATATAGAACATGTACCGGGTGGATCTTCAGGTGGTTCAGCAGCAGCAGTTGCTGCCCATGAGTGTTATTATGCTTTGGGTTCAGATACAGGAGGATCTATTAGACAGCCAAGTTCTTTTTGTGGTGTTGTAGGAATGAAGCCTACATATGGAACGGTATCTAGATATGGATTAATTGCTTACGGTTCTTCTTTGGATCAGATTGGACCAATTGCAAAGGATGTGACAGATTGTGCAACTATTTTAGAGTGTATATCATCTTACGATTCAAAAGATTCAACATCAATAAAAAGAGATGATTATAATTTTACTCAAGGATTAGTTGAAGATGTTAACGGAATGCGAATTGGAATACCAAGAACATATTTTGGTGAGGGACTGGATGAACAAGTGAGACAATCAGTTCTTGCAGCGGCTAAAGTATTAGAAGATAAGGGCGCCATTATTGAAGAGTTTGATTTGGGATTGGTGGACTATGCAATTCCGGCATATTATGTAATTGCATCAGCAGAAGCAAGTTCTAACCTAGCAAGATTTGATGGTGTGAAATTTGGATATAGAGCAAAAGAATACGAAGGGCTTCATCAAATGTATAAAAAAACTCGTTCAGAGGGCTTTGGAGCCGAAGTAAAAAGAAGAATTATGTTAGGATCATTTGTTTTAAGTTCAGGATATTATGATGCTTATTATTTAAAAGCATTGAAAACAAAAGCCTTAATTAAGAAAGAATTTAATAAAGCTTTTGAAAAATATGATGTAATACTTGGACCAGCAGCACCGACAACGGCGCCTAAGATTGGTTCAAGTCTTGATGATCCTTTGAAAATGTATCTTGGAGATGTTTATACGATATCTGTAAATCTAGCAGGATTGCCAGGAATTAGTGTTCCTTGTGGTAAAGATTCTCATGGTCTTCCTATAGGAGTTCAGTTGTTGGGAGATTGTTTTCATGAAACAACGATTATTAGAGCCGCTTATACTTATGAGCAGGCAATCAAGTAGAAGGAGGGAAAGAATAATGAAAGATTATGAGATTGTAATAGGATTGGAAGTTCATGTAGAATTAGCGACTAAGACAAAAATCTTTTGCTCTTGTTCAACAGAGTTTGGTGGAGCTCCTAATACACATATATGTCCTGTATGTTCTGGTATGCCAGGTTCTCTCCCAGTACTTAATAAACAGGTTGTAGAGTATGCTATGGCGGTAGGGTTAGCGACTAATTGTGAAATCAATCAAAAGAATATTTTTGATCGTAAAAATTATTTTTATCCAGATAATCCACAAAATTATCAAATATCTCAATTATATAGTCCTATTTGCCAAAATGGGCATGTAGAGATACAAACGGAAACAGGAAAGAAAACAATAAGAATACATGAAATTCATATGGAAGAAGATGCTGGAAAATTAATTCATGATGAATGGGATGATTCGTCATTGGTTGATTTTAATCGAAGTGGAGTTCCATTAATTGAGATTGTATCAGAACCTGATATGAGAAGTGCAGAAGAAGTTATAGCATATCTTAATAAAATACGATTGATAGTACAGTATTTAGGAGCATCAGATTGTAAATTGCAAGAAGGTTCTATGAGAGCAGATGTAAATCTATCTGTAAGAGAAGTGGGACAGAAAGAATTTGGAACCAGAACAGAAATGAAAAATTTAAATTCTTTTAAAGCAATTTCAAGAGCAATTCATGGAGAAAGAATTCGTCAGATAGAATTAATTGAAGAAGGCAAAAAGGTGATTCAGGAAACCAGAAGATGGGATGATGTAAAAGAATATTCTTATGCAATGCGCTCTAAAGAAGATGCTCAAGACTATAGATATTTTCCGGAACCAGATCTTGTTCCGATTATAATCGATGATGCATGGATGGAAGAAGTTAAAAGTCATCAACCAGAATTACGAGATGAGAAAAGAAATAGATATGTTACAGAATTGGGATTACCAGAGTATGATGCAGATATTTTAACAGGATCAAAAAGAATGGCGGATATATTTGAAGAAACAGTTGCTATTTGTAAAAACCCTAAAAAGGTATCTAATTGGTTAATGGTAGAAACAATGAGATTATTAAAAGAAAAATCTATGGATATGGATGATGTTACATTTTCTTCTGAAAATTTAGCAAAAATAATTATGTTAACTGAGGCAGGTACCATTAATGGTAAGGTAGCAAAAGAAGTGTTTGAAATTGTGTTTAATGATAATATAGATCCAGAAGCATATATTGAAGAAAAAGGGCTGAAACAGGTGTCTGATGGTGGTGCTATTCTGGAAATTGTTCAACAGGTAATTATAAATAATCCACAATCCGTGGAAGATTATAAAGCAGGAAAAGAAAAGGCAATTGGTTTCTTGGTAGGTCAGACAATGAAGGCAATGAAGGGAAAAGCGAATCCTGGAATGATTAATGAGATATTAAAAGATTTATTATCAAAATAAATTATTATTTACAATAAAAAAGTATTATAAAACCAGGAAATTGGTTTTATAATACTTTTTATATTTACAAAAAATTTACTTGAAACTGATAGAAGAATAGAAATCCTGTAGATATACTAGACATAACTTATATAGAAATACAGGAGAGCATAATGAAAAAAAATCAAAAATCAATTCTGAAAACAATACATAAGGTGTTTCGTAATAACAGTTGGATGTTTATAGGTATCATTTTACTTTTTTTTATACTTATTACTTATCTAATTGTTAATTTTTTTGTAATTAGTCAAGATAACTTTGAAAAACAACAGGCGGTAAAACAATTGGCGGTTATAAATTTAGAGGAACAGTTAAGTGTGTTTCAATTATGCCTAGCGGATACGGATGAAAAATTTGATGAATATTCTATATTAAGCAATCAATATGATATGGAGTTGCAAACACAGATTGCATTGGTGAAAAAATTATTACCTGAGGAATCAGATACCATGTTAGAAATTCAAACACTGCTTCAAGATGCCTTAGAATCTAGAAGAATAGCGGTCTTAAGTAGTACAACAGCGGATGATTCACAAAGTGCTTTATTAAGATTAGAAGAAGATTATTTACCACAGATGAAAGTGATTTCTGAAATCTGTAATGATTTAAGTCAAAGGGTAAATGAAGATGGAAATAAACAGTTATATCAACTGGCAATGATAGCTGGTATTTTAATGGGAGTAATGATATTAATTGTGGTGTTTATGATTATTATCTTACATAAAAACGAAAAAAAGGTGGAAAAATTATTAAAAAAACCAATTCAAGAGATTACAGAAGCAATGAATGAAATGGAAAAAGGAAATTTAGAATATCAGTTGAATTATTTAAGTGAAGATGAAATGGGAGATTTGGCCAATGGAATCCGTAATATGTTGAATATATTAAAAGGGCATATTAATGAGATTGGTATTGTTTTATCTGAATTAGCAAATAAGAAATATGATATTACAATGGAACACAATTATACTGGAGATTTTATAAAAATAGAAACGGCTTTTTCTACAATTATTCAGGAGTTAAATGAAATATTTAAAGAAATAATGCAAGGAAATTATGAAATATCTAATACTGGAGAAGAGGTAAAAATAATAGCAGATTGCTTTGTTGAAGGGACGATGGAGAATGCTGCATCCATAGAAGAACTAACAGCACTAATGCAAGAAATTGTATCTCAAGTTCAGAATAATTTATTGAAAATTGAAGAAATACATGAGGAAGAAAAAGATGTTGCTGTTAGTGTTAATCATTGTAAAAATCACGTGGATACCTTATTAAAAGTTATGAAAAAAACGGTGAAGACCAGTCAAGAGTTAGATAAGTATATGCAACATATGGATGAAATATCAAATCAGATTAGATTATTGTCTTTAAATGCATCCATTGAGGCAGCTGCGGCAGGTCATATGGGAAATGGATTTGGTGTTTTGGCAGAAGAGATAAGAAAGCTTTCAGATCAAACAGGTGTTATTACAAATAAATCCAAAGAGTTTGTTAAAAATTGTGTGGATGAATTAGTAGAAGGTCAAAATGTATTGTTTCAAACAGGAGAATCAATGGAAATTGTAAATAATGATTTTTTTAGAATAAAAAATAAAGTTCAAGATGTGTATCATGTTTCAAAAACAGAGTTGTTGGAGATTCAAAGATTTGAAGAAGGGATAGCAAGTATTTCACAAGTGATTCAAAAGGATTCAATTCAAGCTATGCACTTAAGCGAGCGTGTGGAAGAAATGAAGTATTCTATGAACAAAATGCAGTCTAAAATGGAAGAGTTTCAGATTAGATAGAAAAAAAGCGTTCACACGCTTTTTTTTGTTGGAATTCAAGAGGTTTATAAGTTTTCAAGATCATCAAAAATATAGTCTAAGACTGGAGCTAAACCAACAAACTCGCAACCATAGGAATATTCATCATCCTCAAGTGCTTCACAGCGAATAATCTTAACAACACAATATAAAATTGAATCTTTTTGGTCTAGATTTAAAGCAGCATTAAAATAATAATTCAAGGGAAGAATGCTTTTAGAAATAAATCCAATTCCTAATTTAGAAATATCTTTGACCTCAATAGGAGATTCAATTGCTATTTTATTATTATCTTGATTAAATAAAGACGATACATTTAACATTAAAGTTACATTGATTCTTTTGCTTCTTCTTTTATCATTCATATGTAAGATCACTCCGATTTTTTTACTTTAATATCATTATAGTATAAAATAACAAGAAAACAAAGGTATTTTTATAATTTTTTCGTCAGATAATGAGTTGATTTCTTATACCCTATGGTTTATAATTTCCCATAGTGAAAGCTAATAAATTCATAGAAATAAATATTTTCGCTAAACATCTAATAACAATGATACTGATATGCGGAAACGCACACCAGAATGGAGGAAAAATGGAAAAGTTAGAGCTTCTTTACGAGGGAAAAGCAAAAAAAGTATGGACAACTGCAGATTCAGATGTATTAATCGTGGATTACAAGGATGATGCAACAGCATTTAATGGACTGAAAAAGGGCACAATTGTTGGAAAAGGTATAATTAATAACCGGATGACGAACCATATGTTTAAACTTTTGGAAAAAGAAGGTATTCCTACACATCTTGTTGAGGAATTAAGTGAAAGAGAAACAGCAGTGAAAAAAGTTTCTATTGTTCCACTAGAAGTAATTATTAGAAATGTAGCAGCGGGAAGTTTTTCAAAAAAATTAGATATTGAAGAAGGAACCAAGCTTTTGGTCCCAACTTTTGAATTTAGTTATAAAAATGATGATTTGGGAGATCCATTTATCAATGATTATTATGCATTGGCAATGGGACTTGCAACACAAGAAGAGATTGATAAGATAAAGGAATTAGCATTTAAAGTTAATACTTTTATGATTTCTTATTTTGAAAAACTTGGAATTGATTTAATTGATTTTAAACTTGAATTTGGTAGATTCCATGATGAAATAATACTTGCAGATGAGATTTCACCTGATACTTGTAGATTTTGGGATTCAGAAACACATGATAAGCTTGATAAAGATAGATTTAGAAGAGATATGGGAAATGTTGAAGATGCTTATGCTGAAATGTTCAAACGTTTGGGTATAGAGTAATTACAGAAGGGAAAAATAAAATGATCAGTAATCCTGATAATTTTGAATTAGAATATACTGAAGACCTTCATGAAGAATGTGGAGTCTTCGGTGTATATGATTTTGATGGAAATGACGTTTCATCCACAATATATTATGGACTTTTTGCGTTGCAACATAGAGGTCAGGAAAGTTGTGGTATCGCTGTAAGTGACACAAATGGCCCAAAAGGAAAAGTGGATTCCTATAAAGATATGGGACTTGTAAATGAAGTCTTTAATGAAAATAGAGTGGATACATTACATGGGAACTTAGGTGTAGGTCATGTTAGATATTCAACGGCAGGAAGTAGTACAAGAGAAAATGCACAACCATTGGTATTGAATTATGTAAAAGGAACCCTAGGACTTGCGCATAATGGAAACTTAATTAATGCACAAGAACTTCGAGAAGAGTTGTCATATACAGGTGCTATTTTTCAGACAACGATTGATTCAGAGGTAATTGCATATCATATTGCTAGAGAAAGACTAAAGACTCATAGTGTAGAAGAAGCTGTTGCAAATGCAATGAAAAAAATCAAAGGTGCTTATTCTTTAATTGTTATGAGTCCAAGAAAATTAATTGGTGCTCGTGACGTATTAGGATTTAAGCCACTTTGTATTGGAAAAAGGGATAATACTTATATTATTGCATCAGAAACTTGTGCATTGGATGCAGTGGGCGCAAAATTTGTTAGAGATGTACTTCCGGGAGAAATTGTAACAATTACACCCGAAGGAATACATTCTGATATCTCTATGTGTCAGAAAAACAAAGCAAAATGCATTTTTGAATACATTTATTTTGCTCGTCCTGATAGTAAAATGGATGGGGTTAGTGTATATAATTCTAGGATTATGGCGGGAAGAATTCTTTCTAAACACCATCCAGTTGAAGCGGATTTGGTTGTAGGTGTACCTGAATCAGGAAATGTAGCAGCTTTAGGGTATTCTATGGAATCTAATATTCCATATGGAATTGCTTTTATAAAAAATAGTTATGTTGGCCGGACATTTATCAAACCAAAACAATCTAATAGAGAAACAAGCGTAAAAATAAAATTAAATGTATTGGAAGAAGCGGTAAAGGGAAAGCGCGTAATTATGATAGATGATTCTATTGTGCGTGGTACAACAAGTGCAAGAATTGTGACAATGTTAAAAGAAGCAGGAGCAACAGAAGTTCATGTAAGAATTAGTTCTCCACCTTTTTTGCATCCTTGTTATTTTGGAACGGATATTCCTTCAGATGAACAATTAATTGCACATAATCATACAATTGAAGAAATCTGTAATTATATAGGTGCAGATTCATTAGGATATTTGGAGTCTGAACATTTAAGTGAATTAATTGGTGGAAGAACAGATTATTGTGATGCTTGCTTTACTGGGAATTATCCTTTGGATCCACCAGATGAAGATATTCGTGGAGAACATGATAGATAAAATAACAATTAAGAATGAGATGGAGGAATACAATGGCTACAGATAAATATCAAACGCCGTTGGGAGAACGATATGCGAGCAAAGAAATGCAGTATATTTTTTCACCTGATAAAAAGTTCAGAACATGGAGAGAGTTATGGATTGCCCTTGCTGAATCAGAAAAAGAGCTTGGCCTGGATATTTCAGAGCAACAGATTCAAGAGCTGATTGCAGCAAAAGACGATATTAATTATGATGTTGCAAAAGCGAGAGAAAAACAAGTAAGGCATGATGTAATGTCTCATGTATATGCATATGGATGTCAATGTCCAACAGCAAAAGGTATTATACATTTGGGAGCAACGTCTTGTTATGTTGGGGATAATACAGATTTAATTCTTATGACCGAAGCAATGAAATTAGTAAGAAAAAAATTAATTAATGTTTTAAATGAATTATCAAAGTTTGCAAATGAATATAAAGAACTTCCAACATTGGCATTTACACATTTCCAACCAGCACAACCAACGACTGTTGGAAAAAGAGCAACCTTATGGATGATGGAACTTTTGATAGATCTTGAAGATCTTGATTTTCTTATAGATAATATGAAATTATTGGGTTCAAAAGGAACAACGGGAACACAGGCAAGTTTTCTTGAATTGTTTGAAGGTGACCATGATAAAATTCGTAAAATTGATACAATGATAGCTGAAAAAATGGGATTTAAAGGTGTTTATCCAGTTTCAGGTCAAACATATTCGAGAAAAATAGATATGAAAGTCGTGAATCTGCTTGCTGGAATTGCGGCAAGTGCACATAAATTTTCCAATGATATTCGTCTTTTACAACATTTAAAAGAAATAGAAGAACCTTTTGAAAAAAGTCAGATAGGATCTTCTGCAATGGCGTATAAACGTAATCCAATGAGAAGTGAAAGAATTGCTTCTCTTGCAAATTTTGTGATGGCAGATGTTATGAATCCATCAATTACTGCAGCAACCCAGTGGTTTGAAAGAACATTAGATGATTCAGCAAACAAAAGAATGTCTGTACCAGAAGCTTTTTTAGCAGTGGATGGAATCTTGGATTTGTATTTGAATGTTGTAGATGGTTTGGTGGTATACGACAAAGTGATTTATAAACATATTATGGCGGAACTTCCTTTTATGGCAACTGAAAATATTATGATGGATGCAGTAAAAGCAGGAGGAGATCGACAAGAACTTCATGAAAAGATTAGAGAGTTATCTATGCTGGCAGGAAAAAGAGTGAAGTCAGAAGGTCTAGATAATAATTTATTGGAGTTAATAGCAAAAGACCCTTCGTTTAATTTAAGTATTGAGGATTTAGAGAAAT
>JBFHFI010000022.1:0-18994 GCA_041583675.1 Butyrivibrio sp.
AGCTATATTCTTTACTAAGTTCATCCGTTAAACTTTGTTGTACAATTTAATGTACTGGTTGTTCTTTATTGATTGAAAATCTTTTGAATTTTCAGGGTTGTTTCACTGTTCAATTATCAAGGTTCATTTTGCTGTTCTTGTCGTTTTCTCAAGTTGATTACTTGTTGTTTTCTCAAGCGACAGCTTATTTAATATACATCATCTCTCATTATTTGTCAACAGTTTTTTTTATGTTTTTTTAAAAACTTTTTTCTGTTTTAACAAGATTTTTCATTGCTCTTTAAAGTAGCTTTGAAACGGAGAAGGAGGGATTTGAACCCTCGCGCCGCTATAAACGACCTGCACCCTTTCCAGGGGTGTCCCTTCAGCCTCTTGGGTACTTCTCCAAGCATCCGAACATGATACATAATGTCTATTACATTATGAAAACCACTGATTAAGTGGTTCTCATTAGCGGAGAGGATGGGATTCGAACCCATGCGCCCGTGAAGACAAACGGTTTTCAAGACCGCCCCGTTATGACCGCTTCGGTACCTCTCCATATATGTGCTTTTCAGTTTGTGTTGCTCACTGTTTCAGCGACATTTGTTATTCTATCAAAAGATATATAGTATGTCAATAAGAAATTACATCTTTTTTACACTTTTTTTCAAGAAGTTTTTTGCCAGTTCCAAATCCACTGGTGTCGTGATTTTAATATTCGTATATTTCCCTTGAGAAACATGCACTAAAACATCCGTAAACTCCTCAATTACCATAGAATCATCTGTCACTCCAATCATTTTTGAGTTACCCATCATCTGTTTATAAGCGTCTTTAATTAATCCAATTTCAAACACTTGTGGTGTTTGTATGTTCCATATATTAGATCTATTAGGAGTAGAAATAACAATTTTACTTTCATTCACAATTTTAACTGTATCCTTTGTCAATACTCCCGCTATAGTTGCCCTATATTTTTGAACATCTCTATACAATTCATTTATTAATTCCTGGTCTATGCACGGTCTTGCCCCATCGTGTATAAATACATACCCATCTGAATTCAAACAATCAAGACCTCGGTTAACCGATTCATATCTTCGATTTCCACCTGAAACAATAGATTTTACCTTAGTCAATTTATATTTTTCCACAATCTCTCGTTGACAATATTCAATATCTCCTTGAAGCGTTACCAGAACAATCTCATCAATGAAGGGACTTTCCTGAAAACATCTCAAAGAATAATACACGGCTGGCTTTCCCAAAATAGGCAAATATTGCTTTGGTTTTTCCGCATTCATTCTACTTCCAATTCCTCCAGCTAGTATTATTGCATAATTCTTCATTTTACTTTTCTCCTAGCTTTAAATTTGGAATTGCATTCAAATCCCAGTTCGCTCTTTTCCCTGCAATAAAGTCATAGTAAGCTGCTACACCAATCATTGCTGCATTGTCAGTACAAAATATAGGTGAAGGATGATAAAATTCAATATTATTTTCAGCACATGCATTTTCCATAGCTGCTTTTAATGCCGTATTAGATGCCACCCCTCCCGCAATTGCTAATTTTTCAAATCCAAACTCTTTTGAAGCTTTTATTGCATGGTCTACCAATACATCTACAACTGCACACTGAAAAGAAGCAACTAAATCCGCTTTATTAATTTCAACATTCTTCATTTCGCTATGGTTCACATAATTAAGAACTGAAGATTTTATTCCACTAAAGCTAAAATCATATACTGATCCATCTATCTTCGCCCTAGGAAAATCTATAGCTTTAGGATTCCCCATCTTCGCTAATTTATCTATTTTAGGTCCGCCTGGATATCCAAGTCCAACAACTCTAGCAACCTTATCAAAAGCTTCTCCTGCTGCATCATCCCTTGTCTTTCCTAAAATCTCATATTCTCCATATCCTTTTACATGCACAAGATGTGTATGCCCCCCTGACACTACCAAACATCCAAAAGGGGGTTCTAAATCTAAATGCTCAATATAATTCGCACATATATGCCCTTCGATATGATGAACTCCTATCAACGGTTTTTTCATTGCAAATGCAAGCGCTTTTGCGTGAGCTACGCCTACCAAAAGAGCACCTACCAGACCAGGACCATATGTCACTCCAATAGCTGTTATATCTTCCAATTTAACGCAAGCTTTTTCCAACGCTTCTTCCACTACTTGATTAATCTGTTCCATATGTTTTCTCGATGCTATTTCTGGAACCACACCGCCATATAATGTATGTAAATCTATCTGAGAAGAAATTATATTTGATAATACTGTTCTTCCATTCTTAACAACTGATGCTGCTGTTTCATCACAGGAGCTTTCTATTGCTAAGATTATAATATCCGACATTTGTTATTCCATTGATGATGCATCTGTTAATTCCCAATAAAGAATTTTCCAACTGCCTTCATCATCCTTTCTTAACGTATATATTTCATATGTTTTAATAATATCATTATTTGCCCTTACAAAATAAGTAATAGGTACTCTTGCATAATCTTCTCCATTATAACTCGTGTAATCTATTCCATATCCATCTGCAATTTCATAATCTGTAATATATCTTCCCGCCTGATTATATAATTCAATCTCACTCTTTAGATCTGACATATACTGATTATATTCATTAACTTCTAATAATTCTTCATCAAATAGGCCCCTTGCATGTTGAGCAAGGCCTACCAATTCGTCTTCTGTAATTTCTTCTTTATACCATATTGTAATAATATCTGAATAATATTCTACTACTGATCGAGGTGTCTTTGGATAATTCAATTCCAAATCTCTAGAAATAGCCTCTGATGCAGGCGTTAAATCCTGTGTTATGTTTTCACTATTATTTACTTCCCTATTAGACAAATACAAATAATAAGATACTGCAAGCAAAGCTAATAATGTAAGAACAATCGGTTTTCGAATTTTCCTTAGCATTGACATAACTATAACCTCCTTCGTTAATCTGAAAAGTCTATGGTTTTCGTCCATCCATCTCTTGGCATTTTGGTATTTGAAAAAATAGACCGCACTTTCTGAATATATTCATCAGGTCTTACTAGCGATGGGCTATAATGTGTTAACCACAACTCTGGAACTTCGGCCTCCTTTGCTAAATGAGCGGCTTCATACATAGTCATATGTCGATATTCTCTAGCCTTAACTTCTTTTCCATCTTCTCCATACATTCCTTCACAAATAAATAAATCCGACTCTCTAGCCTGATCAGATATCACAGATACAGGCCTAGAATCTGTGCAATACGTAATTTTAATTCCTTTTCTAGGTTCACCTAATACCATCTCGGGTGTATATACTGTTCCCGCATCTTCTATTGTTTCACCTTTTTGAATTCGACTCCAAAATTCTAATGGAATCTGTAAATTTTTGGCAGCTTGAACATCAAACTTACCATTTCTCTTTATTTTCAAACTATAACCATAACAAGTAATTTTATGATGTACTCTAAACGCTTCTATTACATATCCTTTGTTTTCTATCGTTTCAACTGCCCCTGTTAATTCTCTGAATTGAATTTTATAAGGCAAATCCGGTGCAATCACCCTCAAAGAATTTACCACATCTCCAATTCCTTTTGGTCCAATAATCAATAAATCTTCTTTACGCTCTGCATTTCCCATTGTTAATAGGAACCCTGGTAATCCTGCAATATGATCTGCATGAAAATGTGTAAAGCATATAGTATCAATTGGTTTAAAGCTCCATCCAGCTTGTTTCATTGCTATTTGAGTTCCCTCTCCACAATCTATCAGTAAAGAGCTTCCATTATATCTTGTAATTAAAGACGTTATCCATCTGTTAGGTAAAGGCATCATTCCACCAGTCCCCAGTAAACATAAATCCAACATTTTATTTCCTCTCATAAAATAGTTTTCATTTATTCTTTAACAACTATTTTATTCATCTATAATTTTTTTCATTATAATTGCATTTTCATCTGGTTTGCTATAAAAATTTTTGCGCATTCCCACTGCTTTAAAATTCTGAGCCTCATATAAGTGAATTGCATTTTTATTACTCTCTCTCACCTCTAAAAATATACTTACAACTTTTTGTAAAGAAAGTTGTTCACATAAATTTTTCAATAATTCTGTAGCAATTCCACATTGTCTATAATTTAGTTCTACTGCTATATTAGTAATATCGGATTCATCTCCCGATGTGATAACACCTGCATAACCTACAATTCTATCTTTATCTTTTGCAACCAGAAAATAATAGTTTTTATTAGTAATTGCTTTTGTAAATTCTTTTACAGGCCATGGTTCTGAAAACGCCTTTTTATCAATTTCACCAATTGCAACAGCATCTTCTTCCTGCGCTTTACAAATTGTTATAAGCATTCTATTTCCTCGCTAATTTTTCCGCCCGTTCTCTTTCTGCCTGGGATACTCTTAAATAATTTGGTAAATGTTCACACGCTTTTACTGTATTCCCTTGTTTCATATATATCGCTCCAAGAATAGCAACACTAGACGCTCTCTGCCTATTCATTCCTGCCGGTGCAAATTCGTATTCAAATTCTGCTTGTTCTTTTATAAAATCTCGAAAAACCGGAATTCCATCTCCTATAAATATTGTTTCCCTTCCGATTTCATTCAACTTAGCGATTAAATCTTCAATTGCTAGAGCACATGATTCCAAATGTATTCTAAGTTCTTTATTATCAAATGAATATATTCCCGTATAAGTCTGTAATCTTCTTGCATCCATCATTGGACATATTATCATGTCTGTACCATATACATTATATGCCATAGCATCAATAGTAGGTACATGAATCAATGGTATTTTCAGAGCTTGTCCCAAACCTTTCGCCGTCGCAGATCCAATTCTTAAACCAGTAAATGATCCTGGTCCCCCCGAAACAGCTATCCCATCAAGCGATGATACTTCAGTCTCTGTTCTATTACATATTTCATCAATCATGGGTAATAATGTCTGTGAATGTGTAATCTTATGATTAATTGTATATTCTGCGATTAAAACATCATCTTGTATAATCGCAACAGATGCTACAAGTGATGATGAATCTATTGCTAATATTTTCATCTATAATGTCCTCTCATTTAAATCTTTAGATATTGTAAACATTCTAAATTCAAATCCTTTTTCAAGATTTTTTTCAATTGTTATATATATTGTATTCAAAGGTAGTAATTCCTTGATTAAATTCCCCCATTCAATCAAACATACTCCGTCTCCATAAAAATATTCTTCATACCCCAAATCATCCATATCCCAAGGACTTGATATTCTGTAAACATCAAAATGATACATTGGAAGTCTTCCTTCTGTATATTCTTGAACCAAGGTAAATGTTGGACTATTTACATATTCTTGAACACCCAAACCATTTGCAACACCTTGCGTAAATACCGTTTTACCAACTCCTAAGTCTCCAATCAAGCATATGATATCCCCTTTTTCTAACTTCTGCCCTATTTCATAACCCAATTTAAATGTATCTTCCGGATTATAAGTTTCTTTTATCATGAAAAGCTCCTTTTTTTCAAGTGATTTCTAGATGTCATATTTTTATTTGCTATTTCAACCAATTCGTTATATTGTTCCTTTATAGAATCCATTGGAAAAATAAATGCTCTTGATGTAGATACATAAGCAACAACCTGATTTTTATATTGCACTATTTTCCAAATCTGATTCCACTCACAATGTGCTTCTTCTTCTCCCTGAAAAATATAAATTCCTTGGTCATTAATTTTATATTGTAAATCTGATAAAATTTGATGATTCCTCTTGATTTGTTTTCTCGCTTTAATATATATCAATATAGGGTTAATAATTGTATATAACATTGCCAAAGCAATCATTAGCATAGAATTCATTAATGGAACCGTTTCCCATGTGTAAATTGTGATTCCCACAACAACAAAACTAAACACAATCCATAATATTCCCGTGAATTTGTAGTATGTATTATAAAGTAAAAATCGATACATATCTTTTACAGTTAAATCAACGCTAAAATTTATTTCCATAATTTTCCTCCAGTAATCTAAGAACCTTCCTTGATTATAATCCATACTCATAAACTAATCAAGAATTTACAAATCAAACTCTTTCTTTTTATTCAAATTGGTGTTACAATTTTTGATATATTTCTATGGAGGTTAACATGAATATTAATGATTATTATCCAAACAACAATCAGGATCCACAGACAAATCCTGATGTTCCAACAAATTCCAATGAACGTGTATGGTTCTCCCTCACTTCCTTGATTTGTGGACTTTTATCCATACCCCTAGGGTTTTTCACCGGATATCTAGGGATCCTTACAGGTGTTTTAGGATTTTTATTTGGTCTTTTTTCAAAAAATGGCAATCCTAAATTCTCTAACAAAGCAATTGTAGGCATTGTAACTAGTATTACAGGTTTTATCGCTGGTGTTCTTATGCTAGCACTTGTAATATATCTATTTACAACAGATCCGGATTTTTTAAAAGAATATCAATCCCTTATGGAATTTTACACAACACAATAAACATTTATATGTTATTTATCGCAAATAAAAAAGTCTTTTCCTTATTATTTCACAGGAAAAGACTTTTTATTTATTTTACGAATGCATCATATATTGATTTCAGTGCATCATTAAACTCTTCTTCAAGTACTCCAATAATAATATTTAATTCGCTTGAACCCTGATCGATCATTTTTACGTTAACATTAGAAGCCGCCAATGCTTCAAAAATCTTGAATGCAGTTCCTCTAGCAGATTTCATTCCACGTCCAACCACTGCAATAAGTGCTAACCCTGATTCAATTTCTATAGAATCGGGCGAAGCATTTCTATGAATTCCCGCTAACACTTCTTGTTCCTTTGATTCAAATTCTTTTTGTTGTACTATAATTGTCATCGTATCTATCCCCGATGGCATATGCTCAAAAGAAAGTCCTTGTTTTTCAAATTGTTCTAATACTTTTCTACCAAATCCAATTTCAGAATTCATCATGTCTTTTTCAATGCTAACAGATGAAAATCCTTTTTTTCCAGCAATTCCAGTAATCACATAATCAGATTTTTTAGAAGTGCTTTCAACAATCATTGTTCCCGGGTCTTCTGGAGCATTAGTATTTTTTATATTAATCGGAATACCCTGAGTTCTTACTGGGAAAATTGCTTCTTCATGCAACACCGTTGCTCCCATATAGGAAAGTTCTCTAAGTTCTTTATAGGTAATTGTTGTAATAACTTCTGGATTATGAATAACTCTAGGATCTGCAATTAAAAATCCTGATACATCTGTCCAATTTTCATAAACATCTGCTTTTACTGCTGCCGCAACAATGGATCCTGTAATGTCTGAACCACCTCTAGAAAATGTTTTAATTGTATCATTAGGTGTAGAACCATAAAATCCAGGTATTACAGCTTTTTCAATTGATGCCAATTTATTTCTAACTGCCTGATTTGTCATTTCTGATGAAAAACTTCCATCTTCATTAAAGAAAACAACTTCTGCTGCATCTACAAATTCATATCCTAAAAAATTTGCTAAAATAATTCCGTTTAAATACTCTCCACGTGATGCTGCATAATCACGACCTGCACGTCCTTTGAATCCTGCTTCAATAACATCATATTCCTTTTCCAAAGAAAGATCCAAACCTAAATCCTCAATGATTCCATTATATCTATCTTTGATTTCTTGAAATTTTTTTTCAAAATCCTGTCCTTTTACTGCCGCTTTATAGCATAAATAAAGCATATCTGTCACTTTAACATCTTCTGAAAATCTTTTTCCCGGAGCCGAAGGCACTACATATCTTCTTGATGAATCTTCTAATATAATATCTGCAACTTTATGAAACTGATCTGCGCTTGCCAGTGAACTTCCACCAAATTTGGTTACTTTTATCATTTCTATCTTCCTCCAAATAATTTTACAAAATATCGTAAACCTTTTATATTACTTTTCAAACAATTTGTCAATCATTTGGTATCCATTTTCTATAAAATGAGTTGTTTTCAAGGCATTTTTTTCATTATATGTTAAATTGCTTGTAATTTCATTGGTACTATCATAGATCATATATGGAACAGGTGCTGAAATATGTGTTCGAATTCTAATAGGTGTAGGATGGTCTGGTGTAACTAATATCCTAAAATCTTCTCCACTTGCTTTTAAATCTTCATATACATTCATCAGAACCATTTTATCAATGTTTTCAATTGCTTGAATTTTTCTTTCCATACTTCCTTGATGTCCCATTTCATCTGGCGCTTCAACATGAATATATGCAAAATCATATCCATCTTCTATTAATGCTTTTGTTGCTGCTTTTGCCTTCCCAACATAATCCGTATGTAAAGTCCCGTTAGCCCCTGGAACAATTATATTTGTCATTTCAGCTCCTACAGCAATTCCTTTTAATAAATCTACAGCTGATATCATTACGCCACTTTTCCCTGTTTTTTTCTCAAATGAAGTAAGTTTCGGTCTGGTACCTGCCCCCCAAAACCAACAAGAATTGGCTGGATTCAAACCTCTTTTTTTACGTTCTATATTGATTGGATGATTTTTTAATATATCATAACTTTTTTCCATCATAACACTAAGTGCATCTACCGTAGGCAAATATCCGCCTATCTTTTTCCCTAAAATATCATGAGGAGGAATTAAATCCACAACTTTTCCATTACGCCAAACTGTACAATGTCTATAACTTGTTCCCTGATAGAATTTGAATTCATCTGTTTCCAATTGATTTTTCACTGCATCTAAAAGAACAGCACATTCTTCAGTCGTAATTTCACTAGAACTATGATCAATAATTGTTTTTTCAGCGTATGGAACATCTTCTTCAGATACAGTTACTATATTGCATCTTAATGCTATATCTGTATCTGTCATTGGTACACCAATACTTAATGCTTCTAACGGAGAACGTCCTGAATAATATTTTTGGGGATCATATCCCAATACTGATAAATTTGCAGTATCACTTCCCGGTGCCATTCCTAATGGAACAGTATTTGCCAATCCAATTTCAGACATCTTCGCTAACTGATCCATATATGGAGTATCTGCTGCCTCCATTACTGTCATTCCATCCAGTTCTTCCATTGGTTCATCTGCCATTCCATCTGCAAGTATCACAACATATTTCATTTTGAGCCTCCAATTATTTTTCGTAACGAATCATTCCTATTATATTATTTATAGCCTTTGAAGCTATTCCATATTCTTTTTCAGTTATTTCACTTGTAATAAAAGCAAACTCTTGAGTTTCATCTTCTAAAGTGATTATTTCCACGTCTCCAAAAGCTTCTTGAATTTGTTTCTCAAGATCACTACTTAAGGATTCTTTAATTCTCACAAAAAATTTAGACGCAACATCTTCTGGATTAATCAACTGCATTTTATTTTTATCCCATTGTAGATTAATATGAATTCCCATATGTTTTACGCAATCTATAACATCCGAAACAACAGCACTTGCTGTAGGAAGCTTTCCTGCTCCTGCTCCATAAAACATAATGTCTCCAAGCATATTACCTTCTACAAAAATTGCATTCATTACTCCATTTACTCCAGCCAATGGATGTTCTTGGCTTATCATCTTAGGTGCTACCATTGCACAAAATCCGTCATTCACTCTCTTACTAGAACCAATTAATTTGATAGTAACTCCTAATTTTTTTGCATACTTAAAATCTACATCTGTAATATTTGTAATTCCTTCTGTCTGAATATCTTCAAAATCCACCTGATTCCCACAGGCAAGAGATGATAAAATTGCTATTTTTCTACATGCGTCATGACCTTCAACATCTGCGGTTGGATTTTTTTCTGCATATCCCAAATCCTGTGCTTCTTTTAATACTTCATCAAATGATGAACCTTCTTTTTCCATTTTTGTTAGAATAAAATTAGTGGTTCCATTCAAAATACCAGAAATCCCTTGAATTACATCTGCCGTAATCGATTGATTTAATGGTCTTATAATTGGAATTCCTCCTCCAACACTTGCTTCAAAAAGAAAATTAATATTTTTTTCTTGAGCGATTTCAATAAGTTCCGCACCATGCTTTGCTACCAATTCTTTATTAGAAGTACATACACTTTTTCCTTTTAATAAAGCTTTTTTCACAAATTCATAAGCTGGATTCACTCCACCCATAACTTCTACAACAACCTGAACCTGATCGTCATTTAATATTGTATCATAATTGTGTACAAGCACATTTTCAACAGGATCTCCTGGAAATTCTCTTAAATCCAATACATATTTTAAATTAATTTCTTGTCCTGCACTGTTGTTAATTGTTTTTTGATTAGTTCTGATTACTTCTACAACACCAGATCCAACTGTACCATATCCTAAGACTGCAATATTTATCATTTTCTTTTCTCCTGATATAAATTATTTTGCCGAATCATCGACTATTTTTTTCACTTTAATGGCTTCATCTTTTGAAAGTATATTTATAGGATTAATCATTATAATTAATTTATCCCCTACTTTTGCAACATTTTCGAAATAGTCTATGTCATCACCTTTTGCAATAACAGGCATCTCCACAATATCGTCTGCATCAATATTCTGAATTTCTTCAACTGCATCTACTTCTAATGCGATTTTATTTGTTTCAAGATTAATTACCACTAATTCTGTATTCACTTGTTTGTTCGTATTTTCCACTTTAAACTTCACTCGTAAATCAATTACAGGTATAATTTCCCCACGAAGATTAACAATTCCTTTGATAATGTCTGAAGAATTAGGGACTCTTACTATTTGTTGTTCATGTTCAATTGAATTGACATAAGCAATATCCATACCATAAGTTTCTCCCTCAAGCTTAAAAATAACTGGTTGAAAAATTGACATTATTACTCCTCCTCTATTGATGTTTTATGTATCCATTTTAAATATTCACCTAAAAATAAATCTATATTACCATCTAACACACTTTGTCCATTTCCTGACTCGGCATTAGTCCGATGGTCTTTTACCATCGTATATGGTTGAAGAACATAACTTCTTATCTGATTACCCCATCCTATATCTGTAATCTCTCCACGAATTCCAGCTTGTTTTTCAGCATTTTCTTGTTGTTTTAAAATATATAATTTTGCTTTCAACATCTGCATTGCTTTGTCTTTATTCTGATGCTGTGATCTTTCATTTTGACATTGAACTACAACTCCTGTGGGTATATGTGTAATTCTAATTGCAGATGAAGTTTTATTAATATGCTGTCCGCCTGCGCCACTCGCTCGATAAGTATCTACCCTCAAATCATCGTCATTGATTTCAACATCTAGATCTTCGTTTATTTCTGGCATTACGTCACAGGACACAAAAGATGTCTGTCTTTTCCCATTTGCATTAAAGGGTGAAATTCTAACTAATCTATGAACACCTTTTTCTGACTTTAAATATCCATATGCATTTAATCCATTAATTTGAATTGTAACTGATTTTACTCCAGCTTCATCTCCATCTAGATAATCTAATGTTTCCACCGAATATCCTTTGGAATCAGCCCATCTAGTATACATACGAAGTAACATAGATGCCCAATCACAACTTTCTGTTCCTCCCGCTCCCGCATTTAGACGTATAATCGCATTATTAGAATCATATTCATCACATAACAATGTTCCAATTCTCAATTCTTCATATAACCGCTTGAATGTTTTCATAATGTCTTGAATCTCTGAAATTAAGCTTTCATCCTCTTCTTCTTCACCCATTTCAATATAGGCTTTCGCATCTTCCACATATCCAATTAACTCATCATATTTCACAAAAGAATCCTTTAACATTTTGAGTTCTTTTAATTTCATTTGTGAAGATGTAGGGTCATCCCAAAAACTTTGCTCTTCCATATGCATTTCTATTTCTTCTATTTTCTTTGCCTTATTAGCTAAGTCAAAGTGAATCCCTCAGCTCTTTTAATGGTTCTTCATATCCGTTAAGTTCAATCTTAATCTGATCTAATTCTACCATTATATCACCACCTTTTCTTTAATAAAGTTTATTTTATAAATTTTTACCACAACAATTTTTATACTTTTCTCCTGAGCCACATGGACATAAATCATTACGTTGTATTTTTTTTGTTTCTCTTTTTATTGGTCCTTTTACACTAGCTTCTTTATTGGTTCCAGTTACTTTAGCAACTTGTTCTCTTTCGACTTTTTGTTCTATTCTAACATGTAATAACAATCTCAAAGTATCCTCTTCAATTGCTTGTGTCATAGACTCAAACATATCAAATCCTGTCATTTTATATTCTACAATCGGATTTCTATTACCATATGCTTGTAATCCAATTCCCTGACGCAACTGATCCATATCATCAATGTGTTCCATCCACTTTGCATCAATTACTTTAAGAAGAAATACTCTTTCTATCTCTCTCATCTGCTCAGGATTAGAGAATTCAGCTTCTTTTTCTTCATATAATCTTACTGCTTTTTCTTTTAAATCATGAATCAACTGATCTTTCTTTTCATACCCCTCAACACTTACAATTGGTTCCACTGGAATAATTGGGTGTAATACGGAATTAAGTTCAGCCAAATCCCAATCTTTAGGTTCTCTTTCATCGCTAATACATAGATTCACAATACTTTCCACTTTTTCTGAAAGCATTTTCATAATAACACTTCTCATGTTCTCGCCGTTTAGAACACGTCTTCTTTCATCATAAATAATTTCTCTTTGGTCATTATTAACCTGATCATAATCCAAAAGATTCTTACGTACACCAAAATTATTATTCTCTATTTTTTTCTGTGCTTTTTCTATTGCATTTGAAAGCATTTTATGTTCAATTTGTTCATTCTCTGGTATTTTTAATGTATTAAACACACTCATAAGTCTATCTGATCCAAACAAGCGCATAATATCATCCTCAAGGGAAATATAGAATCTAGACTCTCCCGGATCTCCTTGTCGACCAGAACGTCCACGTAACTGATTATCAATACGTCTTGAATCATGACGTTCAGTTCCTATAATTTTAAGGCCACCAGCTGCTTTTGCATCAGGATCTAGTTTAATATCCGTTCCACGTCCTGCCATATTTGTCGCAATGGTCACAGCTCCATGTGCGCCAGCTTCTGCTACTATTTCCGCTTCTTTTTCGTGAAATTTTGCATTTAAAACATTATGTTTAATTCCACATTTTCTCAACATCAAACTTAATTCTTCAGATTGATCAATTGTAATTGTACCAACCAATACCGGTTGTCCCTTTTCATGAGCTTTTATAATTTCTTGAACCACAGCATTTAATTTTTCTTTCCTAGTCTTATACACCGCATCTTCATAATCAACTCTAATAATTGGTCGATTTGTAGGAATTTCTACTACATCCATTCCATAAATTTCTCTAAATTCTTTATCCTCTGTTAAAGCAGTTCCTGTCATTCCAGATTTTTTCTCGTATTTATTGAAGAAATTTTGGAATGTTATTGTTGCTAAAGTTCTACTTTCACGTTTTACTGCCACATGCTCTTTTGCTTCAATTGCTTGATGTAACCCATCTGAATATCGACGTCCTTGCATAATACGTCCTGTAAATTCATCTACAATCATAACTTGATCATCAGTCACAACATAATCTTGATCTCTAAACATTAAATTATGTGCTCTTAATGCTAAAATTACATTATGTTGAATTTCAAGATTTTCTGCATCAGCCAAATTATCTATATGGAAGAATTGTTCAACTTTCTCAACGCCACGCTCTGTAAGATTCACTATTTTGTCTTTTTCATTTACAACAAAATCTCCACTTTCCTCTGTATCTTCTTTCATGATTGCAGCCATTTTTGTAAGTTCTGTTTCTTCTCCTCGTTCAAGCTGTTGCGCTAAAACATTACACATCTCATATAATTTTGTAGATTTTCCACTTTGACCAGAAATAATTAATGGTGTTCTCGCTTCATCAATTAAAACAGAATCCACTTCATCCACAATCGCAAAATTCAATCCACGTTGTACCAGCTGTTCTTTATATATAACCATATTATCTCTTAAATAATCAAATCCAAGTTCATTATTTGTAATATATGTAATATCTGCGTTATATGCTTTGCGTCTTTCCGTTGGTTCTATCCCACTAACTACAACTCCTACAGTTAATCCTAAGAATTCATGTACTTTCCCCATCCATTCTGCATCACGCTTTGCAAGATAATCATTTACCGTTACAATATGAACGCCCTTTCCTTCTAGTGCATTCAAGTACGCAGGTAATAAACAGGTCTGTGTCTTTCCTTCTCCTGTTCTCATTTCAGCAATTCTTCCTTGATGTAATATAATTCCACCAATTAGCTGAACTACATAATGCTCTGTATTAAGGACTCTTCTTGCAGCTTCTCGTACCAATGCAAATGATTCTGGTAAAATATCATCCAAAGTTTCACCTGCTTTTAACCTATCCTTTAAAATCTGGGTCATTGCTCTCATATCTTCATCAGACTTTTCCATCATCTCCGGTCTTAATAATTCAATTTTTTTGATTAATGGCATAATTCTTTTGGTTTCTCTTTCACTATGAGTCCCAAAAATTTGATTTATTATTTTCATAATATAGCGTTCCTCTCCAATCAAGTCCTAGTAGGTATAATTCTACTCATAAATCGTATTTTATCACTTTATCAATTATTATTCAACGTCAAATATATGAGGAATAAATACATTCTTTTCATTATAGTATTTTACAATAGAATAGAGAAATAATAGCTAGTATTACTTCCCTCTCATTGAACCGTACGTACGGATCTCGTATACGACTCTACAACTTATATTTCAACACTTCATTGTAAAGGATTGAGCAAACATGCTCCGTCCTTTACTTTTGTTTCAAGTAACTTTGGACTTAATATAAAATTAATTACATTCATCCTGCTTTTCTTGTACCACCCAAGTCTTGAGTTAGCAACTTTAAGTATAGCTTCATCATTGAACTCTTTATTATATTTTCTATTTAGATAGGACAAATTTCTATAGATTGTCTTCGGCCTCTTCCATTGTTTCATAAGAATCATCCTTATTTTATGTCTTAACCATGCACCAAACTCTTTCATAAATCCTTTCATCATTCCAATTCGGAAGTAATTTATCCACCCAACAACCATTTGATTTACCCTCTTTATCGTTACTTCTATAGAACGGGATATTACTTTACTTCTTTTTAAGTATTCGTTCTTTTTTTTATATAAGGATTTCTTCTTTTTTGTTGTTGCTTTCACTTTCCATTGTCCTCCATTTTCTAGAAATGTGAACCCTAGCTAGCTAGATTAGCGCCATGCCTGGCACACAATAAAAATAGGGTAGCCTAAGCTACCCTATGGTCCTATTCATCAATCAAGCTCTGGTTCAATCAAACCATATGATCCATTTTTTCTTTTATATACTACATTTACTTCATCTGTTTCTGAATTGGAAAAAACATAAAAGTTATGACCTAAAAGTTCCATCTGTACACAAGCTTCTTCTGGATCCATTGGCTTTACTCCAAATCGTTTGCTTTTCACAATTTTAAAGTCCGGTTCTTCTTCTTCAGTTTCATACTCTACATACGTTTTATTAAAATCTCCCGCATGTTTCGCATCAACAATTTTCTTTTTATATCTTCTAAGTCTTCTTTCAATTACCTCCTGTACAAGATCAATAGATACATACATATCATTGCTAACTTCTTCAGATCTAATTGTATTCCCTTTCACTGGTATTGTGACTTCAATTTTCTGTCTGTCCTTTTGTACACTTAGTGTTACAATAGCTTCCGTATCCACATTAAAATACTTATCAAGATTTCCAAGCTTGTCTTCTACGGCTGAGCGTAACCCCTCTGTAACTTCAATATTCTTTCCTATAATTGTAAAACGCATATTGCCCAACTCCTTTGCTATTGAAATTGTATCAAAAATCCCTGTCTGAAATTGTCAGACAATTTGTTTTTGAATACCTACTAATTATACCATAATTCAAAATACTATCAACCTAAATTGTAAATTTTCTAAAAATTATATTGTCAATAGATTTGTTACATTTTTTTAATAAAAATCATAATTTATATAAATTACACAAAACATACTTTTGGGTTGTTTCCCCAAAAGTTATCCCCTATTCATTATGTAAACTTTGTGGATAATGTTGATAACTTAGGGTAAAACTAAAATTCATAGCAAAATCAGGCTTTTGTATTGTGGATAACCCGTGGAAACAGTTGATAACTCAATTATTTTTACTTTTAACAATAATTACTAAATTTATACATTTTTATGCATTATAGCTAAATCTCTTATTTTAAAAGTACTCTATGTAATATTTTCGTAATAAATTATATATACTATTCATCAAACATTTTCGCCTTTTATAAACCATGTAAAACAATCTATAATACATATATTCAAAATATATATTCTATTTATATTTTCACAAATACACCTTAAATTCTTTAATTCCCCCTATTTTCCTATCTTATTTTACTCTGTTTTTTACTTTTCCTTTGGTAAATTCCATCTCAATAATGCAATTCAATTCGTTGTATTTTTCTATTGAATAAAGTTGTCACACAATTACATTATATTCACTCAATTTAATATATATTTTATTAAAATCAAAAAGAAGAACCTCTTTATCTCCAGAGATTCTTCATAATACTATTTTTTAATTCTTTAATGTTTCAGCCCTATCAACTATATTCGCCTTATAATTAATCACTTCATGTTCATATTCTTTATCCATATAATAACTTTTAATAATAAAATCTGCTGTTGCTTTATTATTTGCAATAGGAATATCATATACTTGAGCAATTCTCAATAGTGCTTTTACATCTGGATCATGAGGTTGTGCTTCCAATGGATCAGAAAGAAAAATAACCATCTCGACACTTCCTTCTACTATTTTTGCTCCTATTTGTTGATCTCCACCCAAAGGTCCACTATTATAACCTTTCACAGGTAATCCTGTTAGATCTGTAATCATCCTTGCTGTGGTTCCTGTTCCACATAAAAAATGACCTTTTAATATTTCTTTATTCTCATTACACCATTCTACTAATTCTCTTTTTTTACCATCATGAGCAATTAATGCTATACTCTTCTGTTTCCCAATTGTAAATGGGATATAAGCTTTATCCACGTTTTCTTCCTCCTCTGTTTGCACTTAACACTAATCCCATTAGTGTAAGACCTGTTCCAAATGCTGTCATTCCGTTCATTTTTTCGTGTAATATAATTGCCGAAGCAATTACGGCTATCACGGGAAGGGAGTACAAATACAACCCTGTTGATATCACTCCAATTTTCTGCACTGTTATATTCCATATAAAAAAACATATGGCCGATGCTATAACACCCAAATATAAGATATTTAATATATTAATCGGTTGCATAAACCTATCTGGTAAAATATGACAGTCAAAAATAAACCAAATTGGAATCATATAGACAACGGCATAAAAAAACACTCGTCTGGTAACCAACAAAATATTACCACTTTTATTTATTTTTTTACCCAATATTGAGTATACACCCCAAAGAGCCGCTGCCGCAAGTGCAAGAAATGTACCTTTTACAGAAAATCCTATTTTATTTCCTTTTACACTTACAATATATATCCCCAACATCGAAATTATAAATCCCAAAAAGAATTTCCAATCCGGGTTCTCTTCTTTTAGAATAATCCATGTAAATATCGCTGTAAACATTGGTGCTGTTGTAATAACAACTCCCGTTGTAGATGCATAAGTATATGTAAGTGCCAAATTTTCAAATATCTGATATAAAACTACTCCTGTAAGTGCTGCTATAGCATATACTACTTCATTTTTCCAAGATGTAAAGGGTAATATTTTTCTGCTAATCATCATAAATATAATATATGCAAGAATTAATCTAAAAACAATAATTTCATATGCATTAAAATCTGATAATAATACCTTGGTAGAAATAAAAGTCGTTCCCCATACAAGCATTGTAAATATCGCCAAAAAATGTCCTTGAATCTTTTGCTTTGCGATCATTTTAAAATTCCCCTTTTCCAATTCAATTCCATTATTCTCTCATCACTTATAACTGAGCAATTCATCTAACTTCAAATAAAAATTACTCATATGTACTCCATCTAATAATGCGTGATGACAAAGTACTGAAACCGGTATCAATATTCTATTATCTTGTTTAAAATATTTCCCCCATGTAATTCTTGGATTAGAATCCGCAGGAAAAGGCACCGGCTGAATTAAAGATGTAAAAGACATCCATGGAATCGATGATATAAAATACAAATTATCTTCAGGTTTACCTGCTGCAAGATTTCCATCAATCGCCGCCTGATTATGTATAACTTCTGCGTATTCTAAAAAATCATCATATTTCATTCCATGCTCTAATCTACAATAGCTAAAAGTTCCATCTGCTTTTGCTACCGTATGAGAAGATGCGCAACAATGAAATTCTATTATTTTATCATCTATAATTCTTTGTCTGAATTCAGGAACACTATTAGCCGCCTTTGTAACATAATACAAAAAGCTCAAAAAAAAAGGATTCCCCCTCTTCTTTATATCAAGCATAAAATCTGTAATATCTACATTAACCGTTGCCCCCATATATGGATATCCATATTGCATAAAATGTTCAAAATGCTCTTTTCTGGGATATTGAGACATATCAATTACTTTGTATTCGCTCATTTATTCCTCCATTATATAAATCATATTTTTTTCAATATATCATGTTTCAATCTTTTTTGTAAATATTTCTTCAAAAAAATGACCAGCACCTTGAACTGCTGGTCATTAAAATCAATCTCCAAATAATGTTGTTGAATAATATCGATCTCCACTATCAGGTAATATAACAACAATGTTTTTACCACTATTTTCAGGTCTTATAGCAATTTCAAGAGCTGCTTTCAAGGCTGCCCCCGATGAAATCCCAGTTAAAACACCTTCATTTTTTGTTAATAT
>JBFHFI010000023.1:0-18982 GCA_041583675.1 Butyrivibrio sp.
AAGGGGATGATTATTAAGGATACCGATCCACGCAATCTGTCAAGACTTGTGCTAAGACTGACTTCAAAAGGTGAAATTGCATATCTGCATCATGAAAAGCTGCATCAGAAATATGATGAGCTTTTTAATTGCATACTCGAAAATGCAACAGAGGAAAATAAGGAGTTCCTAAAAAGCTTTCTCAACTCGCTTGACGAGCAAATTGACATTTTTGAAAAAGAAGAACATATTGAATTATGATTATGAAAGGTCGATAATGATATGCTAGTGCTTACAAGTACAGTGTTTTTTACGCAAAGAGTATAGTTGCTACACTCTTTGCACACGTTAATTATGCACAACCACCTTAATTAATAATAAGCAAATTAATCTAAGAGTTATATTTTTTTAAATAAGAGTATAGCAGGTATACACAACAAAGGAAAGGATTTGATTAATATGAACTCAAATGACCAAAGAATTCAAATGATGAGGGATGAAAAAATCCCAAAACTACTAATTAAAATGGGAATGCCGACCATGATCGGCATGATGGTCTCAGCGCTTTACAGCGTGGTGGATGCCTACTTTGTCGGGGGGCTCGGTACCAGTCAGATGGGTGCTGTATCTATAGTGTTGTTCCCCGTCGTACAAATTATTATTGAACTTGGAATGACCTTCGGCAGCGGAGCGGCATCCTACATATCCCGGCTCTTAGGCGAAGGAGATACCGAGAAAGCGAACCGGACGGCATCAATAGCACTGTTTTCCAGCCTTTTTGTCGGGGTTGTATCTATCGTGATATCTCTGTGATTTCTCGACAACATACTGGTCGCTCTGGGAGCGACGGAAACCATACTTCCTTATGCGAGGAAGTATGCCATTATATATATTGCAGGTTCCATTCTGAATATCTTTAATGTCACCATGAACAATATCATCATCGCCGAAGGCAGGTCGAAGCTGACCATGATATCCATGCTGATTGGTGGAGGACTCAATGTAATATTAGATCCCATATTTATTTTTCAGATGGGCTTTGGAATTCAAGGCGCCGCTATTGCGACAGTCATTTCTCAAGCTGTAACGACTGGTCTTTACCTATGGTATATCTTGTGTAAAAAAGGTTATCTGTATTTTTCAATTCGTAGTTTTACTTTTAGCGGTATGATTTATGGGGAGATTTTCAAGGTCGGTATTCCTATTCTTGTTTATCAGCTTTTGTCTAGTGCGGCCATGGGGATTTCCAATTCAGCGGCGAGTACCTATGGCGATTCTGCCGTGGCAGCAATTGGGGTGGTAACACGCATTATGGCTATCAGAACCTATGTAGTATTTGGTTTTATGAAAGGATTCCAGCTAGTTGCAGGTTATAATTATGGTGCTAAAAACTATAATCGACTGAATGAAGCTATCAAAGTATCGCTTAAGTGGTCGACAATATTCTGTGCAGCCGTAGCACTTTTGCTAATCATTATTCCCGAACCAATTATTTCACTTTTTTCAAAAAGTGATGCTGTATTAATTGATATCGGTGTTAGGGCACTGCGGGCAAATGGAATTGTTTTTATCTTGTTTGGATTTGAGCAGGCATATATGTCACTGTTCCTTGCTATGGGAAAAGGCAGAGAAGGCGGTATCCTTAGCATCAGCCACCAAGGATTGTTTTTTATCCCAGCTATCTTGATTATGCCACATCTGCTTGGAATGGAAGGTGTTGTTTGGGCACAACCCGTGGCTGATTTACTGACAGTTATTTTGACGGCAGTGCTTGCACTGATTCTTAATAAAACTATGAAGGCATTAGAGGCAGCTTCTGATACAATGATGAGGAAGGAGAAGCTATAATGTGCTTGACGAAGATACGAGCAATAATGCTTAATAATAGAGCAAAAAGAGATTCTCAAAAGATACTCGAATCGATTGGAATAGTGAAAGGACAGACTGTCGCAGATATTGGTTCTGGTGGTGGATACTTTACGGAACGGTTTGCAAAAGCTGTTGGAGAAAATGGCAAGGTGTTTGCTGTGGACACAAACAGGAAACTACTGTCATATGTAGATAAATCTATGAAAAAGCAATATATTTGTAATGTTGAAAGCGTTATCGGAAAAGGTAATGTATGCCCTTTGCAAAAGGAAAGCTGTGATCTTATTTTTTTGAGGAATGTATTCCATCACCTTTCAGATTCAGTTTCCTATTTCAGAGATATTAATGGAGTTCTCAAGCAAGATGGCAGAGTTGTAGTTGTCGAATGGCTTCCAAATGAGAGAGGCAGTTATGTAAGCCGAGCTGGGCACTGCGCAGCAGAAACGGAAATACAAGAAGTACTATACAAGAGCTGGTTTTATTCAACTTAATACGTTCAATTTTTTTAAGGGGCAGTCATTTAACATATTTCAAAAGGATAGGAACAAATAATACTTCGAAACTAAAAATAATCTTAGAACAATATGTAAGATTTTTATAAAAGTAGGCATCTGATATTAAGGATGCCTGCTTTTTTATGGAAATTAGATGAACGCAACAAGTATTGTTGCTAGATAAATTTTGATTAAAGAAAAGTTATAATTATAAGCTGGAGGCATATCAGAATATTGAGACAAAGGCAATTTATCGAGTGGAAATTTGAAAGATGAGATTTGGTCAGAGAATCGAATTGGAACATTGGAGCAGATACAAGGGAGTGTGGTGTAATATAAGGAAAAATGTAATATAATATATACTAAACTAGCATAATTTGGAGAATAAACTGATAAAATAAAGATTTTAATGTTACCTTTTATACCCTATCGGGTAGTTATTAGTGAGAGGAGGTTTTATGGAAAAAGAGATTTTGATATACTCAGAAGAAGATGTTGCTGAAGTTATTAATAAATACAAAGATATGGTATTTGGAATAGCATTAACACATGTTCGAAATATGATAGATGCAGACGATGTTTCTCAAGAAGTTTTTTTGGCGTTTATTAGCAAAAAACGTCTATATAACGGAGATGAACATTTAAAAGCATGGTTAATCAAAACAACAATAAATTGCAGTAAAAAATTAATTGGTTCAGCATGGAGAAGAAAAAATATTTTAACGGAGGAGGTTGAAGAATTATCATTTGAGTTTGAAACGGAGAGTGAAAATATTATTTATAATGAATTGCGTAATCTTCCATATAAATATCGTTCGGTTTTGCATTTATTTTATTTTGAGGAAATGTCTATTAATGAAATAAGTAAGGTTTTAGATATAAAACCAGGAACAATTAAGGTTCGATTATCAAGAGGTAGAGTTCTTTTAAAAACAAAAGTTGTTGGAGAAGAGTATGATTTTTAGATTATAAATCATAAAGAAAGGGAAGTGGTTTACATGAAAAGCAATATATTCAATAATATGCGTGAACAAATGAAAATGAGTGATAAAACGCTTGATGAGTTGTATGAAAAAATTAGTAAAAAGAAAAATAAGACTAGAGAATTAAAATATATTAGAAAATATACTTTTGGAATTGCGAGTTTAGCTATAATTATATTTGTTAGTGTTATGTTGCCTCAAACAAAAAAAATTTGGTTTGTCAATTCATTTTTTAATTCTGAAAACACAAATTTATCAGTAGAAACAAATGAAGATTCTAGTAGTATTGAAAGTATAACAAGTGAAATTTTTATAATGCCACAATGGAATGATATAACACTAGTAGAAAAGTTTCGGACCATAGATTATAATGGGATTGAATATATTTCATCATCAAAAGATGTAATTGATGAAATGGCTATTGGAAAAAAGTTGTCAGATATCACAACTAAAGGGTATGATAATAGTTTAGGAGAAGCCAAAGAGTATAGTATAAATTGTAGTTTGTATACATTAAATAATATATCCCCAGATTGTGCGATTGCTGTTAAATTTGAAGGGG
Organism: Butyrivibrio sp.; assembly: GCA_041583675.1. Lineage (GTDB taxonomy): Bacteria > Bacillota > Clostridia > Lachnospirales > Lachnospiraceae > Eshraghiella. The sequence continues at coordinate 3,888 of JBFHFI010000023.1, forward strand.
AAGATAAATATTACCCATATTTAAATGGTTTTTATGTACCGAAAACGTTGGGAGATTTTCTTAATGATTTAAATCTTGATGAAAATCTCGAATTCAACAATAGTTTTGAATATACTTATATAAAAGAAGATGAACTTATAATTATGAGATATACTTTGCCATCAACTACTGTGATTTGGAATATGTTGCTAAATGATGTTAATGTTAAAAATACTGATTCTGAAACAAAACTAGGGTTGATTGATATTGGACTTGATGTGATAACTTGTTCTATCAATGTAAAAACTATTGGTAAAAAAAATATTTCTTTGGCTGTAACTGAAAATGGTTATCTTACTTCGAATATTTTATCTTCTGCAACATTTTTTATAGGTAAAGAAAGCGTCAATAGTTTCATAGATTATGTTATAAATAACGGAACTGGTATTGTCATTGCAAAAAGCTTAATAAACAACGAAACAAATTCATCGGAAATAGTTACAGGTGCTAGCGTTCCGGAGGTTAAAAATGAGTAAGAATAAAACAGAAATTCAAAAAATACAAATAAATATATGCAATTCACCGGAATTTAAATAGTTGAAATAGCGTAAAGTTATTTTCGGTAAATTAATTGAACAAAAATAAGAAAGCACCATTTACGTTAAGATTAGGTTTGTGAAAAGTAAATCGACACATGAGAGGTGCTGGATTGTCAACACATTTTCATACAACTTTTATTCGGTCACTTTTGATAGACGATTTTCACTTACTACTATCTCTAAATCACTTCTATTATCAAATTTCCTATTTACTATATTATCTATTTTTTCTTCATTACAGCTGGCTTTATGCACTTTGTATTGCTTTACAGTGTAATTAGAAATCAATCTATATTTGTCCATTATTTTTCTTGCTTTTCTTCTTGAGGCAATTATATTTTGCTTTTTTAACTCTACCTTTATCTTTCTTGAACCATAATTATTTTTACTTTCTCTAAAGATAGATATAACTGCATTTTCGAGCTTTGTATTATATACTTTAGTTTTTTTCTTATAATAAACTAAACTTCTTGGAATATTTAGTGTTCTGCACATTGCGTTGATACTGTACTTTTCTTTATTAGCTAGAATTATTTCTATTTTCGTGCCATTATCAGCGCCGCTTGCTTTAAAATATCATTTTCCAGATAGAATTGTTTGTTTTCTTTACGGAGACGAATTAACTCATTTTCCTCGTCACTTCGGTTATCTTTAGCTTTGAATGACCCTGTTTTGCTATAATCATTTACCCATTTAACTATTGTAGATTTGGCAACTTTATACTCTCTTGATATATCTGATGTTGATTTGCCACTTTCTTTAAGAGCTACGATCTGCTTTTTAAATTCTTCTGTATAATTCTTTGTTTTGCCTGCCATGATATTAATCTCCTCTTTTTGTTTTTATTATATAAGGACCGAATGTTTTCTGTATAACTTATTATAACCCATCCAGAGAAAGTGTGGCGCAAATGCTATTAGATTTATTTTGATTGCAGGATGTTATCCAGAACTTAACCCAGAGTATAAAAATGTGATGTGGTATAATTTTTAAAGCTTTGATAAATGAATGATGAAAAAGGAGGGATTGAATGCAAAGAGAAGCAATTACAACTCAACAAATAGAAGAATGGAAAAAGATTTTTGAAAAATATAAAACATTATTAGTACCAAACAGAAAAACTGGTCAAGAAATGGTTGACTATATAACAGCAAAATACAATGCTAATAAGTTTGAAGATGATGAGGCAAATAAAGTTGTGTATTATAATGTAATAAAAAACGAACCTTTAAAAAGTAAGCTTAAGAGAAATGAAAAACCAATACCAGTCACATTTTATTGGGAGAATGAAAATAAAAAAGTTTTTATAGGAGTAGATTTAGTATCTGGATTTTATTGTGTTGAAGATGATGAAGATCTATGGGATGAGCTTTGTGCATTTCAAGGATTGGATGAAGATGATTTATCTAATTATTATCGCGTGGCGGAGTATATCAATTGTCTTAATAAGGTTGGTATGTTAGAAGACGTTTTGAATAAACAAAGCAGATAAAATTACTCTTGTATTTTGGAAAGGAGACGTTTGTAAATGGAATATACATATCAAAGAAATGCAAATTTAATTAAATTATTATATAAGGATAATTTTGCAAAAAATCTTTGTGCGGAAGATAAATCATATAGAACATTACGACCTGTAATTGAGTCGTTTTATAAAGATCCTGATGTTTATGATATGGAAAGAATTTGTGGTAGAAATATTTTGGATGCAAAAACACAGTTAGGATTAGATGGAATATGTGGTTGGAAAATGTTGTTTGATATTCATAACGGTAATCCTAAATGGCTAGAAGATATAGTAGAGATATGTGAAAATTCTGAAAAAATATTTAATGAAGATGGTTGTATATTTATGGGGAAAGTATAAAGTAACCTAATAGTTGCGAGATAGTTGCTGGTATCAACTAGAAAAAAAGCATACAATAAATAAAAATTGGAAAGGAGAAAGAACACTTTGATGCAAATAGCGTTTGATACAATTTGGTCTTTAATGAATTTAGTTATATTAATAGTCATAATAGGATTTTTTATCTATTTTGCGTATTTGGTAATACGAGCGTTAAGAAAGTATATTCAAACAAAGGATGTGCGTAATGAGAAAAATCGGGTTAGAAAATCATTGGGAGAAACATTAAAAAATTGTAGAACCCAGAATAAGATGACTCAAGAATTTATTGCAGAAACAATAGGCGTTAGTAGACAATCTGTTTCTAAGTGGGAACGAGGGGAATCAGATCCAAGTACATCTAATCTTTTAGCAATTGCAAAATTGTATAATACTTCCTTTGAAGAGATATTGAAAGAAGTTGAGTAAATATTGCTGTATATCATAAATATTAATTTATCAAAAATTGCCGTGGAGAAAAGCTACAGCAATTTTTGATTAAAAATACAATACGGGAGTAATCCCTTCATATAGATTATCAATAAAAAAGAGCACTATGCCAGATGAATTTCATCTGGTATTTTTTGTGCTCAAAATTAAAGAAAAGGAGATTTTTTGATGAGAACATATCAAAAAATACGGAATGGGTGATGGTAGGAATTTACGCAGATAAAGCAATTACCGGAACCAAAACTGCAAAAAGAGATGGATTCTTAAATATGATTGATGACTGTATGAAAGGAATGATTGATGTTGTTCTTACAAAATCTATTTCAAGGTTTTCAAGAAATTTAGTAGACACTTTACAATATGTAAGACTTCTGAAAGATAAAGGAATTGCAGTTATTTTTGAAAAAGAAAATATCAATACCTTATCCATGGAAAGTGAAATGGCGTTGGCATTATTATCAACATTGGTGAAAAATGAAGTAGAATATTTATCAGCAAATGTAAAACTTGGTTTAAAGATGAAAATGAAACGTGGAGAGCTGATGGGATTTAGTGGATGTCTAGTTTATGACTATAATAAAGAAGATAAAAGCCTTATGATCAATCCTGAAGAAGTAGAAACTGTAAAATTTATCTTTGACAGATATTTGCAGGGCTATGGACCAAAGCTTATTCAAATAGAATTAATTCGGTTGGAAAAGAGAAATAAAAAAGGTGAAGTTAAATGGACTGAAAGTGGTATCGATGGAATCTTAAAAAATGAAAAGTATAAAGGAGATTTACTTCTTGGAAAAACAATTACTGTAGATCCAATCTCAAAGAGAAGGTTAAATAATATGGGTGAGGAAGAACAGTATTATATTAAAGATCATCATGAACCAATTATCACTGCTGAAGTATGGGATCAGGCTTGTGCAATCAGAGAGACCAGAAGCCGAAGACAGAATCAATTTGTGAATGGTGTAAAAATTAAAGGAGCTAGAAAATATGCATTAAGTAGTATGCGTGAGTGCGGATTTTGTGGAAATAATCTTTCAAGACGTTGGCATAATAAGGATTCACATAGTAAAAAAACAGTTTGGAAATGTATTACATCTATTAAACAGGGAATTGCTAATTGTCCTCAGAGTAAATCAATAGATGAATCAATTATAGAAAGTGCTTTCCTTGAAATGTTTTATTTACTGGCAGAGAACTTTGATGATGTGTTAGAAGCAGTACTTGATTCCGTTGAAAATACAATTCTAAATGATGAAAGTATGTCAAAATTAAAAAAATTGAAAAGAATATTGGTTCTCTGGAGTCAAAACGAAAGAAATTGACCGATATGTTACTGGATGATAAAATTACAAAAGAAGCATATGATGAAAGATATGAAGAATTTACAGCAAAAATCAATCGTGCAAAGAAAGAAAAAGAGATCTATGGTTCTACTATAGATGCAAAACGCGATGTAAGTAAAAGAATGAAGGAAATCAGACAAAGACTTTCAGAGACCAATGTATTAGAAGAGTTTGACAGAGTTGTATTAGAAAGTATTGTTGAAAAAGATATTGTTGGAGAAACAAAAGAAGATGGAACTGTGGATTCATATAAACTTACCTTTGTATTAAAAGGAATTGATAACAGAGTGATTCCTGATGCAAAGAATCGATATTTAAATCATTAATATATCAGATGAAAAAGCTACACAGTGTGTAGCGAATTGAGCAGGTTACATTATATATTGCTAATGTGGAACAAAGAATTTATAGCAAAATCAGTTATAAAGAAATTATTATAGTATAATGAAAATGCCAGACACTGTCTGGAAAATTGAAACAGTAGTCATAACGATAAGGAAGGACGTGTATTATTATGTTAGAAGAATATTTAAATACTGTTAAAGATTCAGACCATAAAAAACGTATGACTGAGGTATTTGGACTGGGTCGAAGAAAATTATCCAGTTTTAGACGGTGTCATAAAATGGAAGCAGGCTATGTTTACTGATCATGGAACATTAATAATAGGATTTAGCGAAGCAAAAAATCATATGTCTTTTACTCCGGAAGAAGCTGTAATACAATTATTTTCAGAAGAAATTGTAAAATCTGGTTATGAGCATACAAAAGGGATTGTCAAAATAAAATGGACTGATGAGATAGATTATGAACTTTTGAAAAAACTCATAGAATTCAATATTAGGGAAAAAGCAGAGTGTACTACTTTTTTTAGGAAGTAAACAAAAATAGCAGACACTGTCTGGAAAATTGAAACAGTATTCATTAAGTTAAGAAAGGTCATTTGAAATGGAAAGTCATGACAACTTAGTGACTTTTACAATTAGTATTATCTCCATCCAATTTTTGAAGAATAAGACTGATTAGTAGAATGGTAAAGGTATATATTTACTTAGCGTTGGTTAATGTTTTTATGATTTGGTTTGTTACGACAGTATCATAAAGCATCTCTTGTTGATTTCTTTTTTTCTTCATTGGAATCAAGAGCATCAATGCATATATCTGCATAAGGCATACATTGATCTTGTCTCTTGACATAAGTGGATAATCAATTTTTAGGTTCTTTCATTAATGCTAATGGACAATTTTCATAGCAGGTGGAAACGTGTAATATGGGTCTATTGTTCATGGTAATACCTCCTTCGGCAGTGTTACATATTAATTCTAAAGACTGATATTATCAAGATGTATAATGAACAATAAATAGGAATTTGAACTAAGAAATGAAGGGAGATTATTATGTTTCGTAAAATGAGAAGATTCAAACAGGAAATATCTAAACAAGAATGCATTGACATATTAAATGAGCAGCCAAGAGGAGTCCTAGCAGTATATGGGGAAGATGGTTATCCATATGCTTTTCCAATGGATTATATTTATATGAATGAAAAACTGTACTTTCATTGTGCGAAAGAAGGACATAAACTTGATGCTATAGCTGCGGATAACAGGGTATCATTTTGTGTTATGGACGAAGGTTTTCGTAAGGACGGGGAATGGGCATTAAATATTAGAAGTATTGTTATCTTTGGGAGAGTAAAAAGGATTGATGATGCCGATGAAACATTAAAAGTTGTTCGTCAACTTGGGCTTAAATATTATCCAACAGCTGAATCTGTTGAAGAAGAAATTCGTAAAGCAATTGCAAGAGTACAAATCTTGGAATTATCCATTAATCATATGACTGGGAAACTGGTAAATGAGTCATAGATTTTAGAATGCTTGTTAAATTCCTATTTGAATGGAACCTTAAGAATTATTTGGAGGTGTAGTATGCCAGAAAATTCAAAAGTACATTTCATACCACCCAAACCTCCTAAAAGAGAAAAACGGGTAGGTATTTACTGCAGAGTTAGCAGTAATAGTGTGGATCAATTAACTTGTTGATGTATACATGGATATTGCATCCAGTAAAACAGGTTCTTCTCGTAGAGAGTTTTCGAGGATGCTTGAGGATAGCAAATCTCATAAATTAGAAATTATACTTGCGAAGAGTATTAGTAGATTTGGCAGGGATACAGTTGAAACACTTGATGCCTTGAATCAATTAAAGACATTAGGTATTCGTGTGATATTTGAACAAGAAAGTTTAGATACCGCGAATACAAATAGTGACCTCATGATTTCTATTATAGAAGCTATAGCACAGGCTGAAAACGAATCGACAATATATAATGGAGAATCAAACAAGGAGTAGCACAAGGTATTTCAAAACTTTATAATCGTAAATGCTATGGTTATAAAAATGATGTTGATGGTAGTCTAATCATAGATGATGAAGAGGGTAAAAATGTTAAGCTAATATTTGATTTATATCTGCAAGGAAAAAGGACTATAGGAACAGTTGAGGTTAAGTCGCCTACGGGAAAGGCTGCATAACCTAAGAGAACAACAATCCGGCGATTATATCCAAAGAAATGTTTCAAGCGGTACAACTTGAAAAACAGCACCGAAGTAATGTAATAAAAGCCGAAGATGGCAATAAGAGGAAAAGCCAAAAGTGCAGTTCTAAGAATGTGGATAGGAGAAAGTTATGAGAATATTAGAATGGAATATTAATCATAGACTGGGATACTCAAAAACAAATATGCCAGAATGGGTTACGAATGTGATTAAAGGCAAAGACGCAGATATAATTATCCTAACAGAATGCAGCAATAGAGTATCAAATTGGAAGGTAGAAAAGAATAAAGCATTTGATCCAAATAAATATTTAGTTTTTACGAGTAATAATGATCAAGGTGGTAACAATGATGTGGTAATTGCAATAAAAAAAGAAAAAATTTCAGTGTTGTATTCAAAGTCTTTTTTTGCAGATGGTCATAGTGCTCCAGATCATTTGCAATTGAAATGTAAATTGAAAGAAAATGGGCAGGAATTCATTATCGTAGGGATGAGAATTCATGCGAAAAATATATCGGATAAGCAAAAGTATGATCAATTTAATATTGTAATAAGTGAACTGCAAGAAGAAAATACAGTGATAATTGGAGGAGATTTTAATAATAATCGGTGTAGTTATTGTGAAATGGGCAAATGGAATTTGAAAGGAATAGATGAATTCTTAAAAGGAGAGTATGTTAGGATAACTCCAGAAGGTTCAAGTATTTATCGAGATGTTGATACGAAGGATAATTACTGTTTTGCAGAAGATCATTTTTTTGTAAAAGGAATAAAAAGTATTGTTGTTAAGCCATATGATAGAAAATTTGTTGAAAATGATAAAGGAAAAATCATTTATAAATGGGGTTCAGATTTTCAGAATAAGTACGGATGGGAAAAATCGGAAAATAACATATCAGATCCCTACCCTGATCATGCTATTTTAGAAGTTGATATTACAGTATAGAGAAAATAGTTTAATCAAAAAATAAAAGGTCGATAAGATAGAATTGATTTTAAATACCGATAAAATTAAAGGAGTATAAGTGATTTTTAAATGTGTGAAATAGATTAAAAATTCCACTTGGAGACAGTAGTATTGATATCAAGAAAGTAAGCCTTAAAAGCCTTATTCTATGGGACTTTTAGAGAGATATAAGTTGAAGCAAAAAGATGTAGGATTGAGGCTATGGGATGAGTGTGATATTGAAATTTGTTGAGATAAAGACAAATTGAAAGGTATTAGCTAAATATATAAGTAGGATTCAAAATTTTAATTAGACAAGTATGTCTAATTAAAAAACACGATACTTTCTCACTTTGTGTCGTGTTAATCAGATCACTTTTAACATATGCTGTTGATGAAAGAAGGTATCTCGTGTGGATCAGATAAAGATAGGTTTGTTTTTAAAGGAATTACGTAAAGAAAAAAATCTAACCCAAGAAACATTAGCAGAAAAACTAAATGTTTCGAATAGAACTATCTCAAGATGGGAAACAGGGAGCAATATGCCAGATATAAGTTTGCTTGTGGTATTGTCTGAGTTTTATATGGTTAGCATTCCTGACATTATCGACGGAGAAAGGAAAAGTGAGAAAATGAATCAAGAGTTAAGAGATACTACAATTAAAATGGCAGAATATAGCAAAAACGAGGTAAAGATAGAAAAACGAAAAGTAATAAGTTCACTAATGGTCGTATTTGGCGTATTTATAATTATTACGGCTTTAGCAATATTTCCTAATGATAGTAGTTGGGGAAGTATTTATTCAATTATCGGTGGGATTATTTTAATCGTTGGAATTTATTTCAGAAATAAATCAATTTTGATTAAGAGAAGTTCACGTATATTATGTGTTGTTGGATGTATTGTTTTATTATTTGGAATTTTTACTGCTTCAGATTATATTGCAGTTTCACAATTTAATCAGGCACCTAGATTTTGTTATTTAAAATCATACGGCGATGGCGAAGTTGAATATAAGACGATGTTTTTCACAGCAATTCGTAAAAATATAGGAACTGAAAATGAATGTATCGAGATAATGAAATAGATTCAGAATAGAACGATAATTACAATTTGTTTAACAAAAAGAACCCTGTTAACATTAAAAGTAGCAGGGTTTGCTTTTTCTAACCTTTAAAATCAACATCAACACCGGATTTGAATTCCACATTAAAGTGGTCTTGGAAGATGGTGATTTTTTGTATCATTCTCCTAGCCAGGGTTTCATCATATTCATTAATTTCAGTAGGCTGTTTGTTTATGAAGTCGTGCATCTCTGGTAACACTTTCTATCTCAGATTGTTTTTTAAGCTCACGTAGGCGGAATATTGACCTAGGTCCAATGTGAATAGAACATAGTTGGAAGATGCTGACTAATGATAATAATACAAAAGGGAGAAGCTGGCGAACAAAGAATTTGAGCGATGCTGCAGACAATTAGCTAGGATGATGGAAAAGTATAGTTCAATGATTTTGCGAGATATTGAGAAAGAATTAAAATACAATATGTACCACAACAGTATTGATGTAGCCACATCCGCAGGATATATCCTTAGAATTGATTGTGAGAAAGCAGAGAAGGACTGAAAACAACTTCCAGCTCTGAATGTGAATTAAATGTACTTGCAATAGATGAACCACTGAATATGCAAAAGACTGTATCTTGATGGGAACATGAAGATGTGGGTAGATACAGAAGATTCCTTAGCATTTTAAACATCTTGTTCATATTAGATAAAATCTATTAGAAAGTATGTCGTGAGAAAGTTTTAGATTTGAATAAAGCAAAGCCGAGGGATTATCCTCGGCTTAAGCTTCTCATAAATTTACATAGAAAAATCAAAAAAAGATAATATTATAATTTTTGTCCGCAATTTTGACAATGCTTTATATTTAATGGTCTCCATGCAATCATTGCACCACATTGTGGGCATCTGAAAAATATAATTCTTACAAAAAAACCGCTAACAATAATTATAATTCCGCCAATTGTGCCAATATTGACATTGGATTGAAAGTATATTATTGATATGCCAAATAATACAATGCCAAGTAGTATAAAAATATATCCTAATAGATTTGCTGTTTTATATCTCATAGTATATTTCCGAATCTATCATTGCTGGAATATCAGGATTTAGCAAATTAATTATTTTTACTGTTTTTTCTTCTATTCCTTTGATAACAACTTTAGATACCTTTGCATCTGTGTATACACTTCCTAAATAACCATTAACAGCTTTTGCTGTACTATATGAACTTCTTGTAATCCCATTATTTAAGACTACTTCTTTCTCACCCACTTCGAGATCTGCCGCTGATACTGGAAGTGCAACTGATAAGACTAATGCTACCGCCATAAACATAGAAATAATTTTCTTCATCTACAGAATACCTCCTTTATTGAATATATACTCTAATACTTTCGCTACACATATATTATAAAGAAGGCAAAATTTATTTGCTACCATTATGGGGTAAATTATTTGTAAATCTACAGTAAAACAAGTAACAGAAAACCATATTAATCTGAAAAAGTATTCTTAAATATGTTCAAAGGTTTTCAAGAAATCTATTCCGATTATAAAACAGATTAGATATTTGGACATATTATCTTTTATTCTCTTTTTTCTGGTAATTTGGTTTGTAATAACATTCTACTCTTTCTTTTTCATAGTATTCTATGCGTTCTGTAATTGTTTTTTTTAACGGCTTTTCAGGTACTCCATAAGTGGATTCCCAGCTCTTAACCATATTTTGATGTGGTGATGAAGAAAAAGACGGAAGAAGCAAATTTATTTGCAGAGGGAGATATGGAAGAATCGAAAGCGAAGTTATTGACCTACAAAATGTACCATAAGCTGCTAGAACAGCTTTCAAAAAGAAGCAAGGATGCAATTCTTATCTGTGTAGATAGCCTACTTTACAGGGCTTCGTCTTGGGAAAGCGGCAGGACAATAACCTTGAAGAACAGTGTCTGACGGTAAGGCGAAGTGTCCGTTACAATAAATCAAGGCACAAAATAGAGATTGGACCAACAAAGCGAAAAAAGGTTCGTGTTGTTGATTTTGAAGTTTAGTATCTCAAACCATTGGTTTGGCCAATTCCTTATGAAGATGCACAGCCATAAAAATAGTGATAATAGTAGAGATAAGATCAGAAATCGGTTGTACGTAAAGAATGCCATTTATTCCATCCAAAATCCTCGGTAGAATTAGAATGATTGGGATAAAGCAAATTCCCTGCCTGCAAGCACCAAGAATAAAACCTTCTTTTGCTTTTCCAAGTACAAGAAAAAGCGATGAATATACAGTATAGAAACCAAAAAATAAGAAAGAAAAACCGTTTGCTCGGAGTGCTGTTTGACCGATATTGATCATTTCAATATCATCTTTTGTGAATTGAGAAATGATTGCTGTGGAGAATAAAGTTATTGTTAACCCGAAGATTACACAAAATATTGTTGACCATATTATGGAAGTTTTGATTGCCTCATGTAAACGACCATATTTTTTGGCTCCATAACTATATCCTGCAATTGGTTGAAAGCCTTTAATAAATCCGAATACTATCAGACTTCCTATAGAAATAATTCTGGTTACCGCACCCATTCCGGCAATCGCAGAATCACCATATTTTTTGGCTTGCGTATTTATAAGCGTAATAGAAAGACTGGTCAATAATTGGAATATTAGAGTAGGGATACCTATTTTCAAAATTTCAGCCATAATTTCTTTTGTAAAACAGCATTCTTTAATATTAAAATTAAATATACTTTTTTTTCTCAGTATGTAATATAAATATATGAATGAAGAAACAATCTGTGAAATGGCTGTAGCGATTGCAGCACCGGCTACACCTAAATTTAGGATATAGATACAGATTGGATCTAAAATCATATTTAGTATAGCGCTTATTAATAATGTACACATAGTGGTTTTGGCAGCACCTTCACTTGTTACGATATTATTCATTGTGACATTAAAGACAGTAAAAATTGATGAGATTACATAAATACTTGTATAAGTTAACGCATATGGCATTATGCTCTCAGTCGCACCTAAAAGTTTTAGAATTGGATTTAAAAAAATAATAGTGCATAGGATAATTACTGCACCAACGACAAGACTGCTGTATAATGCGGTGCTTGCAGTCTTGTTTGCGGTCTCTTTGTCCCCGCGTCCTAATAATCTGGAAATATAGGATGAGGCGCCATTTCCGAATAAGAGACCTAGTCCTACGACAACCTGTCCAAGAGGAAAGGCGACGGTAATCGCACCCATTTGACTGGTTCCGAGTCCTCCAACAAAGTAAGCATCTACCAAATTATATAAGACATTGATCATCATACCAATCATGGTAGGGAGCCCCAGTGCTAAAAGTGCTTTTGGTATTGGAGAACTTTCTAATAATTCTAATTTTTTCTTGTGTTCATTCATGATTAAATCTCCTTTTTTCTTGACATAAAATATAAACTACAGTACTATAATTTACAGTAAGAAGCGTATAGTACTATAATTTATAGTGCTTGTCAAGAAGGGAAAAGGAGCGAAATATGGCAACAATAGATTTGGTTGTATTAGGAATGGTGAAAAAGGAACCTTTAAGTGCTTACGATATTCAAAAATTAGTAGAGTATCGTAACATATCTAAGTGGGTAAAAATTAGTACACCTTCAATATATAAAAAAGTAATTCAGTTGGAGGAAAAAGGCTATATTAAAAGCAATATCGTAAAAGAAGGGAAAATGGCCGAGAAGGCTGTATATTCTTTAACAGATGATGGAGAAATAGAATTTGAAAAATTAATGATAGGAATTTCTTCTCAACCGATTAGTATTTTTTTGGATTTTAATGCTGTAATAGTCAACTTGACTAGCCTGACACCAGAAAATCAAAAATTGTGTTTAACAAATATTGAAGAAAAGGTAAAAATTCTAAAGAAATATATGGAAAAAAATATTAGTATGAAAGAAAATATTCCGGAGATTCCTGAAACAGGAATGGCGGTCTTACAACAACAGTTGATATTGGCTCAATCAATAGAAACATGGATTGCCTCATTGAAAAAAGAGTTTGAAAATCATTAATCAAAGCTGAAGCTTTTAATTTTTGCCATATATTTTTCTGTGTACACAACAAAGTTGATATTCGAATAAAAGGTTGGAATTGTTGACAAAATTTGAAATTCGCTGTATAATTCAGAAGTTAGTTATGACTAACTAAATTGATAATTGATAAAATTGAATGAGATACAGTTAATCTGTGTAAATGTATTAGGAAATTATTTTTTGATAAAAAAATGTGGCTATGTCCATGTGTTTGATATTGTTCAATATTTAGGATATCAAAATCAAGTGTAAGTAAGTCTATGAGCCTTTTGGAGAGAGCATACTTTATGCAAAAGAAGCTCATGACATATCATATGAATTCCAAAGGGTAAAACAAGTCAAAAAATTCTTAAGCGACATCATTTTCTGTCTTTTTCAAAAAATTATTAAAATCAAATTTAAAAAAGCTTCGATAAATATTTGTAGAATGAAACATATTGTTATGGACGTAATAGTGGAAGTAATTGAAATATACTTAGATATAAAAGTCTGAAGTATATGAGATTAAGTTACGTGCATAATAGTTTAAGTGTTTTTTTTTGCAAAGAGAGTTAGCCTTGGGTAACTAATCTGCCATTTTAAATCAAAGATAAAATAATGGTTATTTAATAGAAGTTCAGTAGCAGTTGGTTAGGATGTAAAGGAGGTCTGATTCAATATTGAGAAAAATTTTATAGAATTATACAAAACATTAATCGTAAAAAAACAATAAAAAGGAGGTATCGAAATGAAAAAAATGAAGAAAAAATCCCTATTAAAAAGATTTATGCCATATATGGGAAAAAAGCGTGTTTTATTGCCCTTATCTTTGATATTATCAGGGCTGTCAGCTGTGCTTAATATAATACCCTTTGTCTTGGTATGGGTTATTACACGCGATATATTATCGTCACCACAGGAAATTGATATTTCAAGTATAAGTACTTATGCGTGGTTAGCTTTTGCAAGTACTATGTTGGGTATTATAATTTATTTCTGTGCTTTGATGAGTTCTCATCTTGCAGCTTTTCGTGTGGAAGTTGGCTTACAAAAGCTAGGGATGAAAAAAATTATATCTATGCCTTTAGGATTTTTCAACCAGTATTCAAGTGGGAAAATTAGAAAAATTGTTAATGATGGGGCAGCTACAACACATACATTTTTAGCCCATCAGCTTCCGGATATGGCGGGTACTATTATTTCTCCCATTATTTTAATTGTACTTATACTTAACGTTGATTGGAGAATGGGGCTTGCATCTTTAGTACCTATTATTATGGGATTTATTACAATGAAATTTATGACAAGTAGTAAGGGAGAAAATTTTCAAAAAAAATATTATGATTCCTTAGAAGAAATGAGCTCGGAATCGGTGGAATATGTACGTGGTATTCCTGTTGTAAAAACGTTTGGCCAGTCAATATTTTCTTTTAAACAGTTTTATAACAGCATTATTAAATATAAGGAGATGGTGTATGCATATACTTTACTGTGGAGAACGCCAATGTCCTTTTATACGATTATTATGCAGTCAACAGCATTCTTTTTAATTCCAATTGGAATATTTTTAATTGGAAACGGAGAAAATTTACCACTTGTGCTTTCTAACTTTATCTTTTATCTTTTGGTTTCGCCTATATTTACAATGTTATTGATGAAATCTATGCATTTTCAGCAAAATGTAATGATTGCTGAGCAAGCAATTGATAGATTGGATAATCTCTTTCAATATCCAGAGATGAATTATTGTGAAAGTCCTGTAGATTTAAAAAATTTTTCTTTGGAATTTAAAAATGTTACTTTTGCATACAAAGACTCTGAAGAAAAGGCGATAGACGGAATAAGCTTTAAACTGAATGAAGGAGAAACAATTGCCTTGGTTGGAGCATCAGGTAGTGGGAAAACGACAATTGCACGTTTGTCAGCACGTTTCTGGGATGTGGATGAAGGAGAGATTTTAGTTGGAGGAATTAATGTTAAAGAAATTCCAAAGAAAAAGCTAATGGATACAATTTCATTTGTTTTTCAAAATACAAAACTTTTTAAGGGTTCCTTGAGAGAAAACATTTTATTTGGAAAGGATAATATATCAGAAGAAGATTTTAATAAAGCGATTGATGCATCACAATCTCGAGAAATCATAGAAAATCTTGATGATGGCTTGGATACAGTGATTGGTTCAAAAGGAACTTATCTTTCGGG